>NZ_JAWJTF010000050.1:0-64548 GCF_048836525.1 Nostoc sp. CALU 546 | reverse complement strand
TGGGGCATCGTTACGTGTCATGCTCAATGAATGCGCCATTTACCATTCCCAATTATCCATTGGTGAAAATTTATGAGTGACATATAATGCCACAACCCCACCCAGACGAGTCTGGAGTTTTCGTAACTTGTGCTGTAGTTACTGTCAGCGATACACGCACTTCTGAAACAGATAAAAGTGGTCAGCTAATTCAGCAGTTACTTCTTGGTGCTAACCATGCTGTAGGAGCTTACACGATTATCAAAGATGAACCAACACAAATTCAAGAGCAGATAGAAAATCTGGGTAAAAGCACAAATTTGGATGCTGTAATTTTCAATGGTGGTACAGGTATTGCACCAAGAGATACTACCTACGATGCCATTGAGAAGTTACTGGAGAAAACTTTGCCGGGATTTGGTGAGTTATTTCGTTTTTTAAGTTATCAAGAAATTGGTTCGCGGGCGATCGCTTCTCGCGCTGTCGCTGGTGTTTATCAAGATAAATTAATTTTCTCGCTTCCTGGTTCCAGCAACGCTGTGCGACTGGCGATGGAAAAACTCATCTTACCCGAAATCACTCACTTGGTAAGTCAGGTTTGTAAGGGGGTGAAATGAGCAGCCTTTCAGAGGGCCACCATAAAACTCAGCCACAAACATACTGAAATCATCCTTTCTACACTTACATCTTGAGACTACCCAGAATTATAGTGAAACGGATGAAATGTTAATATCAGGTCAGTAATGGAGCCTATTTACTGGAATTCCATAATTGCTCACGGCATCACTGCATTTTCATACTTTGGTATCCCCATAGTAATAGGGGTCTTCTTTGCTAAAACAAAGGCAACTATTCCTTCTAAATTTTGGCTAGCCTTTTTCTTATCAGGTGGATTCGTGCTATTTTGCGGATTTCATCATTTTTTGGCAATCTTTGAGCCACATTCGGCAGTATCGCTGTTGCACTTAGGCGTACTTGATGTAATGGCGTTTATTTCCTTGTCTGCCTTACTCTACCTAACGCCAACCGCTTATCAAGTTGTAAAGGCGATCGCCAAATCTCAAGAAGATACCCGCGAACTTCAACGCAGCCAGCAGATGCAACAGCTGTTTTTAGATCATGGCCCCTTTGCAGCCTATATCAAAGACGAGCAATCTAGACTGCTTTACTACAACCAGGAGCTACAGTCTAAATTTTCGGTAGATCCACAAGAATGGTTGGGGAAAAGGGATAGTGAATTCTTGCCAGATCCAGAAGAGGGACGGCGGGTAATGGAAAACGATCGAGTCGTTTTGAAAACTCTACGTCCCTTGAAGCTGATTGAAGAGGTAAAGATATCTGATAACGATCAGCCGTGCTACTGGCTATCGTTTAAATTTCCGTTTAATGATTACGCAACGGGCGCTTACCGCATCGGTGGGATCAGTATAGATATTACAGAATCCATAGAAGCACAGCGATCGCTCACTGACCTAAATCAGCAGCTAGAAGAAAAAACACTGGAATTAGAGGCAAAAAAACGAGAACTTATATCTCTTTCAGATATGGCAGATATGCTTTATTCCTGCGAGTCTGAAGATGAGGTGTATCAAGTGGTCGCTTTAACCTGTTCTAAGCTATTTCCTAATATGAGTGGTTCTATCTATAGAATTGCTAATTCCAAGAATTATGTTCAGATGAATAGTTTTTGGGGAGCTAAAAGAAGTAGTAAAGAAATATTTTCACTATCTGATTGTTGGGCATTGCGGAGAGGAAAATTTAACCTTTTCTCGCCTCGTAATTCAGGACTAATGTGCAGTCATTTAATACGGCCAGTTAGCGGCACACATTTATGTGTTCCATTGTTTGCACAAGGCGAAGTAGTTGGGATCTTACACATTGATGCACTTGAAGAAATTAGTCCAGAAGATCAACAAATTACTGAGATTATTGCTAGAACATTAGGCATTGCACTCAATAATTTATCGATAAAACAACGTCTAACCCATGATAGCTTGCGGGATGGAATGACCCAATTATTCAATCAAAGCTATATGCAAAGCATAACAGAACAAAGGCTAGCGGAAGCTGAACGGTCGGGACAACCTCTTAGTATTATTTTCCTTGATATTGATAACTTCAAATCTTACAACTCTCGCTATGGGCACGTAACTGCCAACATCGTTCTCCAGGGATTAGCAAAACTGCTGTTAAAATCTATTCGCTCTTTTGATATTCCTTGCAGATGGGGTGGTGAAGAATTTGTGATTGTCATGCCTAATATGACACTGGAAACGCTCAGAAAGCGAGTAGAACAATTAAGGCTAGATATTGAACAAATGCAATTGAAGGATGGTGATCAGATCCTCGAAAGCATCACTGCTTCTTTTGGAATAGCTGTATCAGAACCAGGAATTACAGTTAAGGATTTGTTGAATCGGGCAAATCAAGCGATGCTTGAGGCAAAGCGAACAGGAAAGAATCGGGTTAGGGAGTATGTAAATACCTTTAATTGAAGAAGAATTCAGAATTCAGAATTCAGAATTCAGAATTTATAATACCGCAAGCGGTGAAATAAGCAACTCTTCAGTCTGCATTAAGTGTCAGTACAGCATAAAAATCAGAAACTTATAAATTTCCCGTATAAAAAAACAACTCCCTGAAGATGTAGGAGTTGTTTTTTTATATTCAAGTAGTTTTTAAAACATTCAGAATGGAGCTATGCCTAGGTTGGGCTGCGCCTACGCTAAACAGATACTAGCTAAAATAGCAGCGATTATATAAAATACCCCAACCACTTGCAATTCTGACCAGCCTGTAAGTTCTAAATGATGGTGTAAAGGCGCCATCTTGAAGAGGCGTTTACCTTTGCCATCGGGGCCTTTCGTGGCTTTGTAATAACTTACCTGTGCCATCACCGAAAGGGTTTCTACAAAGAAGATACCACTGAGAATGAACAGAGCTACTAAGGTATTTGTCAATAATGCTACAGCAGCTAAAGCTCCTCCCAGTGCCAGGGAACCAGTATCTCCCATGAAAACGCGGGCTGGGTTCCGATTATGGGCTAAGAAACCTAAGCACCCACCACTTAAAGCAGCACAGAAAACCATCAATCCTGGTGCTGTTGGTGCGACTAAAGCACCTAATGCCAAAAGTGCGATCGCAACTGTTCCTGCTGCCAAGCCATCAATACCATCTGTTAAATTAGTCGCATTACTTTCTGCAACTAGTACAAAACCGGCTATTGGCCAAAATAGGAATCCTAAAGGTAGTGTGAAGCTCACCCAAGGCAAAGCAATATTTGTAATATTAGAAGGTTGATTAAACATCAGCCATAGACAAAAGACTGCTGCAAAACTCACCTGCAAAGCTAGTTTTGTCCGGGGAGATATACCTTTATTTGATTTACGGCGCAGAATTTGCCAATCGTCAAGCCAGCCAATCAATCCGTAGCTGATTGTCAAAGCCGAAACTGCAAGCACCTCTTTAGAAAAATTAGACAATATACAGGCAAGCAGTACAGACACAGGTATAAAAAATATACCGCCCATTGTAGGAGTTCCTGCCTTTTTGAGATGAGCTTGGGGCCCATCTTCGCGGATTATTTGTCCAGTTTTGAGTGCTTGAAGTAGGGGTATTACCCAATAGCCCACTAAACCTGAACCCATAGCACACAAAAGTAGTGGCAGAGTTAGTGACATACTTTGCCACGGTAGCCGATTGGCCATCGAATCCAAGAAAAATGCTGTTGTACCTAGCCCTACAGCTAATAAAGAGGCTAGAGCGATTCCAGAAATGTTTAATCCTTGCTCAGGAGATAATTTAGCGTCCACAGAAGTTTCCCTTCACTCCACACTTAATAAAATTGAATACCAGGAACTAGAGATACTACCAAGTCCCTAACCTGAAAAGGCTAATCCTCAGCGATTCCTATATCATCATCATCATCATCGAGGTCGTAGCCAATTCCATCATCTACACCCATTAAAGAATCTATTCCTTCTTCGTTATCTCGAAAATCCGGTTCGTGAACGTCACGCGCGATAATCCGGCCGTTGGTTTTCAACCAGTCCAACAAAGAGGACTCTGGCTTTAGGGGGATGACATCGGCTCGTTGGTTACGGGCTACTTCACGTAATGGAGAGTTCAACATATCGAGTGAGGACAAGAAAAGGTTTACGTAAGTTGACATTTAGAGTCTATCACTTGACACGGATTAATTTAGTTATCTTTTCAACCCTTTAGTTGATAAATCCGCACTCAGATAGAAATTTTTTTATTTAATAAGCATAAGGCTTAGTCAAGCGGTTCTTAGTAATTTTTATGGCTCTACATATATGTCCTTAATATCTTGTTTATGCTGATGGAAAGTGAGTGATTTTAGAGGTGACAGGCGATGATGGGAAAAGCGGCTCTTATGGATGCGATCGCTGGTACAAATCGCGGTCTACTAGCGACCCAAACACAGAAACAGGCTATCTTAGCTGCGATCGCTAACTTAGAAGACTTTAATCCTACACCCCGTCCGGTGGAAGCTAGTAATTTGCTAGATGGCAATTGGCGATTACTATACACCACTAGCAAGGCTCTTTTAAACTTAGATCGTCTACCTTTGTGCAAACTAGGTCAAATCTATCAGTGTATCCGGGTAGAGACTACCAGTGTTTACAACATTGCTGAGATTTATGGCTTACCTTATTTGGAAGGATTAGTCAGCGTTGCTGCTAAATTTGAGCCAGTTTCAGATCGGCGTGTCCAAGTGAAATTCGAGCGGTCTATTATCGGCTTACAACGTTTAATAGAATACAATTCTCCGGTAACTTTTATCCAACAAATTGAAGAAGGTAGAAAATTTCCCGGAATTGATTTTGTAATCAAGAGTGATAAACAGCAAGGCTGGTTAGATATCACTTATATAGATAACGATCTGCGGATCGGCAGAGGTAACGAGGGTAGTGTATTCATATTGAGTAAAACATAAGTATGTACCAAAATACTATTTGCGAATGAAGGTAAGCTATAACGTGTACCTTGTCAAGTAGGTTCTGATACCATTCTTAATTGTGGGGGGAGTGGGAGATGAGGGGGATGAGGAGGATGAGGGAGAAAGAATAACTAATATTCAATGCCCAATGCCCCATGCCCCATGCCCTATGCCCAATTCCCAATCCCCAATTCAGACAAATAACTTAACAAAGACTCTAGCAACGACCTTCAGGTTGTAGAGTGAAATCAATTAGCCCTCTAGATTGGCGATTGATAACTAAAAGGGAAAATAATCATGGTTCAACGTGGTTCTAAAGTACGTATTCTCCGCCCTGAATCCTACTGGTTTCAGGATCTTGGAACTGTGGCTTCCATTGACCAAAGCGGCATCAAATACCCTGTAATTGTCCGCTTTGAAAAGGTCAATTACTCTGGTATCAATACCAACAACTTTGCTCAGGATGAATTAGTCGAGGTTGAAGCACCAAAGGCTAAAGCACCGAAAAAATAGCAGCAAAGCTACAAGGGGCTTGTTTGATGCGATGATGAAGGGTAGTCTTAAGTCTGAAGTATGAAATCTGAAACTTTCAGTTCATTCATTCTTCATCCTAGCCTACCCTAATCTATGAGAGCCGCCCTGCGGGTATTTACGGTTTCTGTTGGGTAGTAATACGAGCCATCTACGGCTATGTAAGTTACTACCCCATCTCTTTTTCCTTAATCCCTCAAATACATCAAAATTGCCTGCTTAATCAGCTTGAATGCCTGAACTGCCTGAAGTTGAAACAGTCCGAAGGGGTCTAAATCAATTGACCCTCAATCAAGAAATCACGGGTGGAGATGTGTTGCTCGATCGCACCATCGCCTACCCGTTTTCTGTTGGTGAGTTTGTTCATGGAATTAAAAAGAATGCCATCGCTACTTGGCATCGTCGCGGCAAGTATCTCCTCGCCGAACTCTCCTCATCTTCCCCTTCATCAATCGGCTGGCTAGGGGTTCATCTGCGAATGACCGGTCAACTCCTATGGCTGCATCGAGATGAACCATTACATAAGCACACGCGGGTTAGATTATTCTTTGGGGATCAGCAGGAATTGCGCTTTGTTGATCAGCGTACCTTCGGGAAAATGTGGTGGGTTCCGCCTGGTGTCGCTGTAGAAAGTATTATGACTGGTTTGGCAAAACTGGCAGCAGACCCATTTTCACCCGAATTTACTGTCGAATATTTAGCTCTCAAACTCCAAAACCGTCGCCGTCCAATTAAAACTGCGCTCCTGGATCAATCTGTGGTGGCGGGATTAGGTAATATTTATGCTGATGAAGCATTGTTTAAAAGTGGAATTTTACCTGAAACTTTGTGTATGGATTTGCAGCTAAAGCAAATTGAGCCTTTGCGAACAGCTATCATTCAAGTGTTGGAAACCAGCATTGAGGCTGGTGGTACAACTTTTAGTAATTTTTTAAGCGTTAAAGGTACTAATGGCAACTATGGTGGTGTTGCCTGGGTTTATAACCGCGCTGGAGAACCATGTCGAGTTTGTGGTACAGCAATTCAACGAATTAGGTTAGCTGGGCGATCTAGTCATTTTTGCCCCCAGTGTCAAACGCTACGGGGAGTTAGGAGTTAGTGTAGTAGCGTGTCAAGACTAAAATGTTGCAATAGATTTTTCTTCTTGTAGTGTGGGCATCTTGCCCGCACGGACGGGCGAGACGCCATTGGTGTCAACTTAAGCTAGAAATAGCTTCGCTGCGGGCTTCATAACCCGCCAGAGAATGAATTCTCTGGCTCATAGCTAAAGTCTACTGAAGTAGACTGAATATTTTTGGGGATATCTAGTCATCTTCAGATAACTTTCGCTATGATTCTTGGAACTTCAGTTCCTTGCGGGACATAGTTTTTGCGTTAAGTTGACACCAATGGCGAGACGCCCATCCCACAAGAGGCAAGCTTAAAATAGTGCATTAGACGTAAGTTAGGAGTTTTTACTTCTAACTTGGAACTCTCTTAAAATGCAGATAGAGAAAACTAGTTACAAATTTGAGAGAGGAACTTATGGCTGTCAAAAAGGGAGATATGGTTCGCGCTATCCGCGAAAAACTGGAAAACAGTCTGGAAGCAAAAGCCAGTGATAGTCGCTTTCCTTCTTATTTGTTTGAAACCAAGGGCGAAATTGTAGATGTCAAAGGTGATTACGCCCTGATTAAGTTCGGGAAAGTGCCAACACCAAACGTTTGGTTACGTGTGGATCAACTGGAAGAGTTTAAATAATAAAAAAGAATTCAGGAATCAGAATTCAGAATTCAGCATTTATTCTGACTCCTGAATTCTGACTTCTGAATTCTTCTTCAAAAAATCGCATTTTAAAATTTATGTCTTCTTCTCCTAACTCCCCAATTGTCTGTAATTTACCCCGTGTCACCATCGTGGGTGCGGGTAGGGTTGGCAGTACTTTAGCCCAACGGGTTGCAGAGAAAAACCTGGCAGATGTAGTTTTACTAGATATTATTGCGGGAATGCCCCAAGGTTTGGCGCTGGATTTGATGGAAGCCAGGGGAATTGAAATACATAATCGCCAGATTATCGGCACAAATAATTATGCTGATACAGCTGGTTCTCAAATTGTGGTAATTACCGCTGGACTTCCCCGCAAACCGGGGATGAGTCGGGATGATTTGCTGAAAACCAATGCCAAGATTGTGGTGGAAGCGGCAAAAAATGCGATCGCTCATTCTCCCAATGCTATTTTTATTGTCGTCACCAATCCGTTGGATCTGATGACTTATTTAGCTTGGCAAGCAACAGGTTTACCACGCGATCGCATTATGGGTATGGCTGGTGTATTAGATTCCGCCCGTTTTGAAACTTTCATTGCCCTAGAATTGGGCGTTTTACCCGCCGATGTCAAAGCGATGGTATTGGGTAGCCACGGCGATTTAATGGTTCCCTTGTCTCGTTACGCTACCGTTAATGGCATTCCCATCACTGAATTGCTGGATGCAGCCACAATTGAACGCTTGGTAGAAAGAACTCGCAACGGTGGCGCAGAAATTGTGGAATTGATGCAGACGGGAGGCGCTTTTTTTGCTCCGGCATCAGCTACTAGTGTGATGGTAGAATCGATTTTGCTAAATCAGTCGCGGTTGTTACCTGTGGCAACATATCTGCAAGGTGAATACGGTTTAGAAGATGTTGTGATTGGTGTTCCCTGTCGGTTGGGATGCGGTGGGATTGAGAGTATTTTGGAATTGACACTCAGTGATGAAGAAAGAGAGGCTTTGTATACTTCGGCTGAATCTGTGCGTCAAAATATTCAGCGATCGCAGGAAATAAATAATTCGTAATTCGTAATTTGTCGAAATAACTGCACAAACAAAAGGCAGTAGGTTAACATCCTGCTGCCTTATGCCAATTCAATTAATTATTGCAACACATCTTTGGGTAAAGACGCGATGAATCGCGTCTCTACAAATGGTCTATTTGTCACATTCTTTTTTCAAATTGGTATTACAAATCAAATTGGGAAAACCTCTCTTTTTCTAGGTGAGAGGCTTGGAATTTTCCCCATTTCCTAGTAGGGAAGGGTTTAGGGGGTTAGGTTTGGCGTTAAGTTAACGGCGGGAATCCTGATCTGCGGGGTCGCCATAGGGGTCTTCGCTGGCTGGACGAACGTCACCAAACTCGCCTTTGTCTGCGGGATCGCCGTAAGGGTCTTCACTAGCTGGGCGAACTTTGCCGTAAGATGCTGGATCTGCGGGGTCGCCATAAGGGTCTTCACTGGCTGGGCGAACTTTGCCGTAAGATGCCGGATCTGCGGGATCACCATAAGGGTCTTCGCTGGCTGGACGAACATTGCGATCGCGGAATTCTGTATTTTCAGCTTGATCGCTGTTCGATCCCAAGAGGAAATCTTTCGCCTTTCGCAAAAAGTAATTTACCATAATCCTTCTCCTGATTTAGTTTCGTGTCTCCCACGTGCGCGATCGGCGTTATCCTCCGGGAAACCCGCTTTAGATTTACACACGCTTCGCTATCTAGAGTGCTGGTGCTGCGGATGCAGTTATGCCAGTGAGATCACGACCTGTAGAACTCCGGTTATAGCCTTGGAATTGCTGATACTTTTGTGCCTCAGATTCGGGTACTCGAATTCCTTCTGCTGGTGGAGTTACCCAGTGAGCGCGATGTTCAGCATCGCGGTAGTATACACGCCCGTTCTTGGAAAGATAGTACTTACCCTCTGCTCCTTCTTGGGGAGCATTTTTATGTTGGTTGTACATGTAGTAAAGTGCGGCTGCTCCAGCCAATATTGCCACTTTTTGTCCTGTACCCATTCCCTTCTTAACTTCGGGTTGGTTTGTGGTGCGATTGCTCACTGTTCTACCAATGGTGTCATCAACAGGTGGTGGAACTGAAGCCTTTTGCGAACCGCCTCCGCAGCTACTCAGCAAGGGTACCATTAGTAATGCCGAAAGCAGCACTGCAAATAGACGCGAAACTATTTTACGTTCTTTAAATATTGTGTTCATCGGATTTTGTCATCACCTGTATTTTCTAAAAGCTTTGCTGTTGCAAAAACAAAGTTGGAATTCCTGTTATTTCGCCTCGAGTTGAAAAAACATATACCACTCAATTTACAACTGCACAGCTAAAGCGTTTCATTTGTAATGATGATCGATTTTCTCAAGTATTCCATCCTGCCTTTGAGAGAAACAGCATTCATCCCAAGGAAATATCTTATTGATTTTTTCTGAATCTATTTGGCTGAAACGCTGAAATCTTCAGCAATTTCTCGGTTATTTTTTCTGAATAAATAATTTACAAAGATACAGCTACTATGATCATCTTTGTCAAAAAATACACTCAATATGACATCAAAAAATACAGCCAAAACTAGAACTCGTCTCCTTTTGGCTCTGTGGGATTTGGGAGGAACGCAGCAAGAAGTTAAGAAGGGTCAACTCACTAAGCGAATTGTATCTAAAAGTCAGAAGGTCGCAGATTATCAGGCTTTATTTGAGGAATTGCAGAATCAGGGTGCGATCGCAATCTCCAAAAAGGGATATTCTCTGACATCTCCCAAGGGTTTAGAGGTATTGGGTGAGGGTTTGAGGAGTGGCGAGTTTAAGTTTGAAGGGACGATTGTCGGTACTTGGGCGGCGAATGCGTTGTTGCGGTGGATTAGTCAGATTGATGTTGCGGTAACTAGTGCAGATGTATCAGTTAATGGGGTTAAAGGTGCGATCGCATCTTACGACGAATTTAAATCTGTGGCGTTGGAAGTCTACGACAAGTTGAACTATGAGTACAACTTTAATAATCTAGTGCCAATTTATCGCATTAGAAGAGGAATTGGCGATCGCGTGAGTCGTACAGAGTTTAATGATTGGCTGCTAGAAACCCAAGCCGACGACATTTTGCAACTGCAAGGCGGGAGTGTAGAAGACAGCGCACCCGACAAAATTGAAGATTCGGTAGCTACAGAATTAGATGGATTACGTTGCTACGCCACACGCCTGAAACCTTAAACCTTATTTGACTTCTTCACACATTAACTTCACAACACTATGACTGTTACCACATCTACCATTGATGATCTGATTAGAAATCAAAACCCTTTTGCAGGACATATTGTGGTCAGACCACAACAAATATGGGGTAAAAGTTTTCCTGATGTTCCCTCAATTAATGCTCATGCATCCAATGCAGTTTTTGATGCCGTTGATAAAGTCCGTAAAGGAAAACGTGAAACTGTAGGTATCACAATTACAGCAGAAAAAGGATTAGGCAAAAGCCATATTATTAGTAGGATTCGACATCGTTTACAGACAGAAGATGGTAGCTTGTTTATCTATATGAGCAAGTATGATAATCTGAATCAAATTAAGTATCAATTTCTCCAAACAGTTGCCTCTAGCCTTAGAGCATTTGGTAGTCAAAAGTTAATGCAATGGCAAGAGATCGCAGCAGCTTTAATTAATGAAGCAAAGCAATGGAACTATACGCCACAACAGTATATTAGTATGTATCCAAGTTGGTTAAGTAAACACTCAACTAAGGCGATAGACCATTTAACAGAAATGGTTTTGCAAGTCAAGCCTGAAATAACCAACCCTTACATAGTGAAAGCAATTTTATGGACACTCTCTACAGTCCACGCTAATTTTGCAACCTACTGGTTATCTGGTTTGGAATTAACACAAACACAAGCTGAAGAGATGGGACTACCAAATCCTAAAAGTGAGGATAAAGAAGCTCAAGCATTAAGCACTGTTCGTCAAATTCTAGATATTACAAGTCATTATCGAGTTCCAGTGATTTGTTTTGACGAATTAGATATTGTAGATGCTGCTGATAATGGATTTTTAGCAGCACAAGTTATTGCAAGCTTAGTTAAGGATTTATATAACAGTCTTAAACAAGGTGTTTTACTGTTAGCAATGTATCCTCGTACCTGGGAAGACCAAATCAAGGCTTTACCGGAAGCTGAAGCAGTTATAGATAGATTAGTCAGTGATCAATCTGACAGACAGCCTATAAAATTAAGCTTTCTCAATTCTGATGATATCGTTGCTCTCGTTAGTCAATGGTTACAAGATTTTTATGAGGAACATCAACAAACCCCGCCTCATCCTCTTTACCCATTTGATGAAACTAAACTTAGAGAACTTGGTAAGAGTAGACCTACAGTTAGGTCAGTTTTGAAATGGTGTGCAGAGAATTTTGTACCTCTTTTACCTCCAGATGGCAAAATATTGTCTCCTCTACCACCACCTGTAATACCGCCTCCACAACCACTACATCCAGTTAAACCGTATTTCAATAGTGAACTAGCAAATGTTGAAGCTTCTATTGATTCATTAATAGAAGAAGAAGCAACAATTGCTAATGCTCTTTGGCTGGCTTTCAATAGTTTAATTGGTGAAACTGTAGAGGGAGTAACAATTGAAGACATTGAAGAAATAAAAGCTAGTGCAGCAGATGATGGCTATATAGATTTCAGAATTGTTGACAAAAATAGAAAAGTGAGAATTGGAGTAACTGTAGTTCAGCAAGACGGCAAGTTTATTGGTGCAGCATTGAATCGATTAATTGACTACAGAAGGTTTGATCTAACTCGCGGTTGTTTGGTTCGTTCAAAAAAGATTAATTCAGGTGCGGGATTAGCTAGAGAACGTTTAAGAATACTGTTGAAAGAAAAGGGTGGAGAGTGGGTAAGCTTGCAAAGCCAAGATATTAAACCTCTATTAGCTATCTATTTTGTTTGGTATAACAAAGATAGTTACGAACTTACAGAAGAAGAGGTATTTGATTTTATTGAGCAGAAGCAACTAGCAATCAACAATCCTTTGATTCGAGAAATACTTAGCGATCCTTCTGGACAAGAACCTACTAATTTAACTGATGATGGATTACCTATTAGTATTCCTCAAAGCGTTGCTACTGCCGATTACATCGAACTAAATCCATAGCTAATTATAAATGAATCAGCAGTTTTCAATTCCAACAGCGCTATGTCTATCCGCCCCTGATATTGAAGCCTTAATACAGGGGCGAACAATTGCAGCTTTACCGAAAATGTTTATTCGTCCTGGGCAGAGATTTGCACTTTATCCTGCTGACTCTTCAGTTTCAATTAAAGCTTGGGCTAAATGTGAACTTTGCCAAATTTTAGATGAGACTAAGCCATTAGAGATTTTGTCTAAATTAACAATATGGACACCAAAAGTATTAAAGGAGATATTACAAAAACAACAGTATCTTTTCCTAGCTTACTTGCGTGTCTATCATTTACCTCAGTTACAAGAAATATCAGTAAATCCCAACATTCAGGAAAAGCTAGGAAAATTTATCAGTTTACCTAATTCTCTAACGGTTTCTGAAGCAAACCCAGTAATTAACGATCGCACCTTCACCCAACGCAAACGCCAATTAGAAAAGCTAGAACCCCCGCTGCATCCTGAATTGGAAGAATTGCAGAGTGCGATCGCATCCCTAACCATTAGCCAACCAGCAGCGAAACAATTAGACGACGACATCAAAGCATTTTTGGGTTGGAGTAGTGATAAACCAACAAATCCATTAGATTTAGACTTATCTTGGATTCAGAAAATTGCTAAAGTTGGAAACTCTAGTGACGGACATACATTTGAAAAATTAGTTCGTAGAGGATTACTAAAATTAGGCTTTACAGGTTCAGGTTTGAATCCAGATGCAACGGGTGGCGCAGGAGGGATGGATTTTTACACTGAACAACCTTATCCAATAGTAGGAGAGTGCAAAGCAACTAAAACTGAAAAAGTTACTGATGGTACACCTGCACAGTTATTAAAAATAGGTATGAACCATCTTGGTAAATTTCAGTATGACACTTCTATTAAATTAATTGTAGCCGCCGGAGAACTAAATTTTTTCGCATCAAGAACAGCTACCGAAAATCAAATGAATGTTATTAGCCCAGAAACTCTACAAAAACTAGTTGAACTGCAAGCACACTACAAAAATTCTATCAATTTGTTAGAATTAAAAGAGTGTTTACAACAAGCTCCTTTTGGTTTAGCTGAAGATAAAATTAATAATTATATCGATCAAGTTGAACAATCTATAAGGTTGCGATCGCACATTGTTCAGCTTGTAAAAAACTACTTAGAAAACTCAGGTATAGAATCTGCTGGTGTTGAAGCTTTACATGGTGCGTATTTTGGCTCACATCCGCCACAGCCAATAAAAACAGCAGAAATGCACGAAATTCTGATAGAACTTTCTTCACCCTTAACAGGCTATTTAGGACGAATAAGAGGCAGTGATTGGAATAGCGATCGCTTTTACTTTCTCCGCGATTTACTTATTAGCTGCTAAAAGATAATTGGAAGCAAACTCAAACACCAACTTACTCATCTGATTCTGCAAATAAAGATTCCAAATTTTGATAACCATTAACTACACGGACAATTTCAATTCCAGTATTTATAACTCGATAAAGAATAATGTAATGATCCAAAGGAACACCACGTAAATCAGGTTTAATATTTCCGTAGCTGCGTCCCATATTAGGGAAATTAGCTAAATATTTACACTTTTTATCAAACTTTTCAATAAAATGCTCCCCAGCATCAATATTCATTCTGACAAAATAATCAATAATTGTTGATAAATCTTGACTAGCTTCTGGAGAGATAATATGTTGCGTCATCCTTATAATTCTCTCGCCTTACGCAATTTATCTCGCAATTGTTCAACTACAACTTCCCCATCAATACCTTCCCCTCTATCCAGCTGATCAATAGCAACATCAACTTTTTCCCGTGTTTCTTGAACCCACTGCTGATAACCTTTTTCCCACTCTAATAGCAACTTCAACGCTTTACTAATAACTTCTTCAGGATTTGAGTATCTACCTGTAGCAATTTGGGCTTGGATAATTTGCTCCAGTTCAGGTTTAATTTGGATATTCATAATTTATATCTTCAGTTTGTTGAGAGCTTTAACCTTGTTATAACAAAAATTAAAGTAAGTTAATTTTAAGAGCGATCGCAGTTATCCTAAAGTTAATATACCAGCCTGATAATTTACTACCAACGGCAGAATTTTTAGCCACTCTGAACCTAACAATACTTCCGTAATTTCATTGCCCACATAAACATTAATTTCATACTCTTGTTCGTTTAATATCACCTTGCCTAGATAAATATCAAATCTTGATTCTCCTTTAGCAGTTCGTAGAGATTCCTCACCGATATAAAACCAGTCTAGACCCTCTAAATCTTGTTTGTTAATAGCAATAAAGCCTGTAAAACCAGTATCCAACATAGCATCTACAGGCAAATCTAATCCATCAGATGTAATTAACTCAATTTCAAAAAATAGTTGCCCATTATCTCCAAAGTCCCCTTGAATCATATTGTGCCAGTTGTGCCTGTTTCATTTAAACAGAATACACAATGTCTACTATTTGAGTATTTTTCAAGGGATTTTTTATGAGCTTGCATTTTATCCACATCAATTAAGTAATCACCACTATCTGGCTCTACTGCAATATACCAGCCATAGTGTTCCTGAATCAAATCTGGACGCACACGCTCAAAGATTACCCGACAACGCCGATAAAATACTTCATCTTCAGCTTTCCGTTTAGCAAGTTCTTCTGGTGATAAAGTCCGTTCTGGAAAAATTCTACCCCGACGTGCAGGTTGTTTTGCAGTTGATTCAGTCATAGTATTAATCCTACTTATTGATGCGGCCTTAACTTTATTTTATGGGAAGCAATAACGAGCGATCGCACAACCCACCGCAGGTATCACTATTTCCCTCAGTATATTTTATTTATAGTGATAAACTTTACAGAAAATTCATACTTAGCCACTGTGTAACTTCATTTACATAAGCTAGTAGTTTTTGTACTGTCGAAGAAACACATTATACTTACTACACTGGTGTTCATTAATAACCAACCTGTACCAAGTTCAAAACTTAGGTTAAATGACCCATGTATTATCAAATTTGGAATTTCTTTCTTAAAGAAGATAAATACATTTATTGGAAAGAAAAAATAAAAGTTAACAAAACTTTTGACAAAGCTACATGGCAAAAGATTATTGATTTTTTGTCGTTAGTAGAGCAAACTTTCCAATTAAAAAGTCAACTAGCAGAAACCGATAGTATTGAGCCGTTTCTCAAGTTAGCAACAGAAAATGGTTACAATTTGACAGCAGAAGAACTTGCTTGGTTTCTAGTTACGAGAAGACAGATTTGGGATCTTTTTGATTTTGCACAAAAAACGCCATCTCTCAAAGAAGAATTGCTCATAGCGAAAGATCCGCAGCAGTTCGTTAACATCGCTGCTGAAAATGGCTATTACTTTTCTGTGGAAGAGTTAGCTTGGTTGTTAATTGAAATCAAATCATCTTCAGAATTAGTATCTATTAACAACAGCGTTGGAGAGATTCTCACAGTATCAAGCTACGGCAGAATTGAAATCGGATACTGGATTTGGCTGGCAGAATACTGGGGAATTGTGCCACCATTTTGTCATCGAGAGAAACCAGATAATTTATTATCTGGAGATACCAACAATCCTTTTTTACTCGATCGCTGTTTCTTACCCAAGAGCTATTTTAATCAACGCATCTTAGTAAGTAGTAATTCGTAATTTATGGTACGCACAGTCGCTAATGTAATTACAGCAGAATTCAGAATTCAGGAGTCAGGAATAAAAAGATCCTCGACTTTTTAAGAAGTCGGTGGTCTAAGCCTCTAGGCGTGGCTGCGTCTCAATTCCCGCTATAAAACAATACGGTTCAGTTAAGGGCTAATAGTGCAAAATCGTGGGTTTCGAGACGCGATAAATCGCCGTCTCTACAAGTGTTTTAGTCTTATCTGAACTGTATTCAGCTATAAAACTTATACAAATTTGAAAAAATAATGCGACAAATAGGCCATTTGTAGAGACGCGATTCATCGCGTCTTTACCCAAGGATGTGTTGCAATCATTAATTGAATTGGTATTAATTACGAATTACGAATTACGAACTACGAATTATACAGTGAAGCATCCTAGACGGAAGAGAAAACTTCTATCTAGGATGCTTCACAATAAAAAATTGTTGCTGATACAACAATTATGGACAAAATGTGATATTTAGACTAGAGCTATCAGCTAGCAGAAACGGTTAAAGTGCCAGGTTTCTGAAGATCACCTTGCAAAACCACACCTCGCTGATTGGCATGGATATGACGCAAAATTTTGTAAATTTCCTCAACTTGCTCTGATGCGCCGGCTTTTTCGGCAAGTTCCTCAAGAGAAATGGGATTTTTTTCTTTTTGTAGGACTGCTACCACTCGTGTTTGCAAATCGAGAATGGAAGCGGCTGCTTTTTTGCCAGCTTCTACCCCTGGCTGATGGTAAGCGTTGACATTAACTAAGCTAGCGTATAAACCAACAGCGCGTTCATACAAAGCAATTAATGCCCCTACAGTTCGGGGGTTAACTTGGGGAATGGTGACTGTAATGGAATCGCGGTGATTTTCATAAAGCGCTTGTCGGGTTCCTTGGAGAAAACCGGAAAGATAATCGCCTGATGTAACTCCCGGATCTATTTCAGTGGATGGGCCCTGACGATCTTCCAACACTTCGATGAAGGTAGCAAAGAAATTCGCTACACCCTCACGCAACTGCTGAACGTAAGCGTGTTGATCTGTTGAGCCTTTATTGCCATAAACGGCGATGCCTTGATGGACAACTTTGCCGTCTAAGTCTTTTTCCTTGCCCAAGGATTCCATCACTAGCTGTTGCAAATAGCGACTGAATAAAAATAAGCTGTCCTTGTAAGGTAGGACAACCATATCTTTTTCGCCCTTTCCGTTACCTGCAAAGTACCAAGACAAAGCAAGCAAGGCTGCTGGGTTATTTTTCACATCTGGGACGCGGGTAGCGTCATCCATTTCTTTTGCACCATCTAGCATGGCGCGAACATCAATCCCTTGCAATGCGGCTGGTACTAGCCCCACAGCAGACATTTCTGAGGTGCGTCCTCCTACCCAGTCATACATGGGAAATCTGGCCAGCCAGCCTTCGTCTTTAGCCAATTTATCGAGGTTGCTATCAACGCTGGTAATTGCTACCGCATATTGAGCAAAATCCAAATTGTGTCCGGCATAAGCTTTTTTAACTTCAATCATGCCGTTGCGAGGTTCCGGTGTTCCCCCAGATTTGGAGATCACCAATACCAAAGTGCTGGCGAGGGTATTTCGCAGATGATTGATAACGCGATCGATACCTGCTGGATCGTTGTTATCGATAAAGTGAAGTTTCAGGGGCGGGAAATCAGGAGCGAGAGCTTCCGCGACAAATTGGGGGCCGAGGGCGGAACCACCAATGCCAATGGAGATAATATCCGTGAAGCGGCTTGCTCTGGGAGGATGAATAGCACCTGTTTGGACTTTTTCCGCAAAGGCTTCGATTAGTTCTAGGGTTTGGACTATTTCTTGTGTAAGTTCTGGAGCTGGCGCTAAATCAGGATTTCGCAGCCAGTAATGTCCAACCATGCGGTTCTCATCGGGATTTGCGATCGCACCCTTCTCCAGTTGAGCCATATCCGCAAACGCCTTGTCAAACTTCGGCCGCAACGAATCCACAAAGGCATCATCAAACCGCATTCGACTGATGTCTAAGTACAGTCCCAATCCCTCGTGGAAATATAACCAGTTTTGGTATCGTTGCCAAAGTGCCCTAGCATCCATAGGGAAATCTCAAATAAAGTGTTTTCTCAAAAACCAGTTTAATGTAAGGTTATAGCGATCCCTGCCTAGCCTTATACAGTTTACAGTTTTAAGTGTTCGCTTGACTCTTCACTTTAAACATCTGGCATAGGGATGACACGCAGAAATTTCACAATTTCACCCCTAATTTCTATACCAATCAGGTAATTGTCTAGGGTGAAGCGGTGAAAAATGCCTTCACCATCAAGCTGTCGCAGTTCTTTTAAATCAGTCAGTTGCCACTTTTGGGCTAACTCAATAAACACAAAATCATGTACCCGCTCGTAGGCGGCAGGTTCTAAATTTTTCAGGTCTAGTAAAAAAGACCTTGCATAGCGCATTTCCAGACTCACTAGGCGTTACCTTAACCAAAACTTGAGGGACACCAAAAGAGTGCTGCTGAATCAGAAAAACATCAACAGTCTTACTGCTTCTTCATGGGTTAAGATATCCCACGGTTGCTGCGATCGCTTAACTTGTTGTATCGCTTTAAGCATATAAAAGTCACAATGTAAAGCTTCGAGAACATCCCAAATGTCTTGCAAATCGTCATCGGCTAACTGCTCGATTAAGTGATGCATTCTCAGTCGCAGCAAATTCATACGTCAACTATTCCCTACCAGCAAACACCAACAATAAATAGTATTCCCACAAAATTAGCTACGCTCAAGCTACGCTAAAATTTATTCGCTTAGTGAGTGGGAGTGGGGAGTAGGGAGTAGGGAGTGGGGAGTAGGGAGTAGGGGGACAAGCGAAAATAACCATTCCCCATTCCCCATTCCCCATTCCCCATTCCCCATTCCCCATTCCCCCTTCCCCATTCCCCATTCCCCATTCCTTCAATATGGTTGACTATCTCATTTTCTTAGCAATTTCTACAGCACTTTTTGCTCTATTCGGTCTGGGACTCAATTTACAGTGGGGCTTTACGGGGTTAATTAACTTTGGTCATATTGCTTTCATGACCCTGGGAGCATATACAACGGTATTATTAAGCTTAAAGGGCGTACCCCTACTAATATCGGCACTGGCTGGGGCAATTGTCGCCGCCTTGTTGGGTTTGATAATTGGTTTTGCAACTCTCCGCTTACGGGAAGATTATCTAGGAATTGTCACCATTGGTACAGGCGAATTAATTCGTTTAGTAGTAAATAACCAGGAATTACCTGTGGGTGACACCTGGATTTCTGGGGCGTTTGGTGTGCAAAGTTATCCCATACCCTTATCTACAGAGCCGAGTTTGTTTGTAAGATTCGTGATGATTGGGTTGTTAACGCTGCTAGCTGCTGTAACTTTTTTTTCGTTATGGCGATGGATTCGTATTACTCAAATATCTCGGACTACTGATTTAGGCAAAAGGACAACTAGTAAACAAGAATTTATATCCCGCTTGGTTGTGGGAATTGTGTTAGCAGCTTTGGCAGCAGCGATTTATGTTTCTGGGGTAATCGGACTGTATAATTACAACCCAAAAGCGGGTTTAATGCTGGTGTTGCTGTTGGTTTTAGCATTTGTATACTGGCGCTTAGAAATTTTGGTGCGATCGCCTTGGGGTAGAATTCTCAAAGCTATCCGTGAAGATGAAGAAATTCCCAAAGCACTGGGAAAAAATGTCTTTTGGTATAAATTACAATCATTAATGTTAGGGGGTGCGATCGCAGGTATCGCTGGTGCTTTCTTTGCTTGGCAACTGTCCGCCATTTACCCTGATAATTTTCAACCACAGATCACCTTTGACACTTGGATCATGGTGATTTTAGGCGGTTCTGGCAATAACGTTGGCACAATCTTAGGGGCGGTAATTTTCTTTGCTTACGATGCGCTGACGCGGGAAGTCTTACCCAGAATCGTTACCCTTGATGAAGCACGTTTGGGCGCATTTCGGATCATGGTAATCGGACTAATTTTGATGGTACTGATGATTTGGCGTCCTCAAGGTATCTTAGGGAAAAAGGAGGAACTTACCCTTGGTAAATAACCAGTCATCGCCACTTCCCCTTTTGGTAGCCACTGGACTTTCTAAAAGCTTTGGTGGTGTCAAAGCAGTTAATGAGGCAAGAATCGAAGTTGCTAAAGGCAGTATTACGGGCTTGATTGGCCCCAATGGTGCTGGTAAAACCACTTTGTTTAACTTACTCTCAAACTTCATTCGCCCAGATAAGGGACGAGTAATTTTTGATGGTGAACCGATTCAAAACTTGCAACCATACCAAATCGCCCAGCAGGGAGTAATCCGTACTTTTCAGGTTGCACGCACTCTCTCGCGGTTGTCGGTGTTAGAAAATATGCTGCTGGCGGCGCAAAAACAAACTGGTGAAAATTTTTGGCAAGTACAATTGCAACCGCACATTGTTGCTAAGGAAGAAAAGCAACTGCAAGAACGGGCAATGTTTTTATTAGAATCAGTGGGCTTGGCAAAAAAAGCACACGATTACGCTGGTTGCTTGTCTGGTGGACAACGTAAGCTGCTGGAAATGGGACGGGCGCTGATGACTAATCCCAAGTTAATTTTGTTGGATGAACCGGCTGCTGGCGTGAATCCGAAACTGATTGATGATATTTGCGATCGCATTATCACTTGGAACCGCCAAGATGGGATGACCTTTTTGATTATCGAACACAATATGGATGTTGTTATGTCCTTGTGCGATCGCGTTTGGGTACTTGCCGAAGGACAGAATTTAGCTGATGGGACACCAGCAGAGATTCAGAGTAATCCCAAAGTTCTAGAAGCTTATTTGGGAAAATAGAGTGTGATTGACTTTCTGTTTATGCAATGTATTTAGCGATCGGACTTTGGACAAATAAAAGTACATGAATACTGTTACTTGTTCAAAGTCAAATTTAACACTATTAATAGTGCTTAGATTAGAGTAAATATTATGGGTATTACAGCTAGCTATAAACGCATTACACCACAAAAATTTGCAGAAATTCAGAATGCTCCTGAAGCGGCAGCATCTTTCTTTAAGCTTGATTTAGATAATTTAGTTTTTGATTTTAGTAATCCACAGGTAATGATTGCCAAACTACAAGATCGGCGACGCAATGAACATTACTTCAGGCTTGAAGATTGGCACGCACTACATTTTCTTCTCACTGGAGAGTCAAGTTTGGAAGGTGATACCCAAACATTGCCACCTCTTTCTAATGTAGTCATGGGAGGTACGCCGACGCAGTTTGAAGCGACTTACGGATTTGTACGGTATCTCACACTTGAAGAGGTTCGAGATGTTGCAGATGCCTTAAGTCAAATTTCTGTTGAAGAATTGAAGAGTCGATTTAATTCTAGCGTGTTTAATGCAGCAGAAATATACCCAAATCCTAGCCCTGGAGGATGGGATGAAGAAGAGATAGAACCGTTGTTTGAGCTATATCCACAATTGGTAGAATTTTTTCAGAATGCTGCTAAAGAAGGTGATATTGTTTTGCTGTCATCTGATTGATTAATTTTTTCGGAAATTTGGCTTTTGTTAAAATCAAGTTGTATATCTCAGTAGAAAAAGTTTTTTATGTCAATGATGACAATCAAAGATTTAGAGCAAGTTCAAACCGCTTTTACCGAAGCAGGTTTAGATTACCAGCTGGAACTCGAAAATGGGAAAATTTCAGTCATAGGCCCGTCAGATATTTTATCCAGCGAAATCAGTAGTCGTCTCATCGCCTTTCTCTTTGCTTGGATAAATCCTCGTCGCTGGGGAAGAGTATTTGATTCTGCTGGCGGTTTCATCATGCCAGATACAAACCTCAAAGCACCCGATGTTTCCTTTGTTCGAGCTTCCCGACTTCTCCAAAGTCCTCGTTACTTTGGAGAACTTGTCCCTGACTTGGTGGTAGAAATTAAATCTCAGAGCGATAAAATTAAACTTATAGCAGCCAAAATTCTGAAATTTATAGAATTAGGAGCGATCGTCGGTATTCTGATTGACCCTGATGAAGAGACAGTTACAATTTATCGCTCTACAGGCGAACCGACAGTTTTAGAAAATGGCGAGATTTTAACTATACCAGAACTTTTTCCCGGTTGGGAATTGCCCGTTACTGAATTGTGGCCTCCTATCTTTACCGAGGAAGAAACACAAATTTAGTGAAGCTGATTTGGGAAAATAATTTGTGAGCTAAAAATATATTTTCAAATTAAAGCCACATATTCCCGACTTCTTAAAGAAGTCGGGGATCTTTTTCTTGCTTATCATGAAGGATTTAATTTTACCGTTACATTTTATAAAAATCTGGGAATATTAAGTTATGAAAGCTTGCACTATATATAGTGTTTTAGATACTTAAAGACTCACTTATGAAAAAGATTGTTCAGTCAACGATCATCAGCATTATCTTCTTTGGTATGTGCGGTTGTAACTCAGTCAAACCGACTGATTTAACAACTTCTAATCAAGTTACTAACCAAGCTGATTCTCAATCACAAAAAATTATCAAAATTGGTGGTTCTAGTTCAACAATCACAGTTTTAAAACTTTTAGCGCAAGCTTATCAATCTCAAAACAAAACTGTCAAAATTGAGTTTATCTCCAATAGTCAATCCGAAGGTACGATCGCAGCCTTAAAAAACGATATTATTGATATCGCTGGTAGCAGTCACAAACTCAAACCAGAAGAAGATAACGGAAAAATTCAATATCGTGAAATTGCACAAGATTTGTTACTTGTTGCCACTAATAATAGTGTTAAAGGTGTTAATAACCTCTCAACCAAGCAATTAAAAGCAATTTACAAAGGTGAAATCACAAATTGGCGAGAGTTAGGCGGTGCTGACGCAAATATTGTAGTATTGGATAGACCTGAAGACGAATCAGCGAAAAAATTATTGCGGAAATATTATTTGGGAACAGAGAAAACCACAACTAAAGCCGTGATTTTGAACAAAGAGGGAGAATTAATCGAAACCTTACAAAGTACTCCTAATTCTATCGGCGCCTTTTCTTTGGCTTATTCTCTCATCAATAAATCACCTGTCAATCATCTCAGTCTCAATGGTGTTGCTCCCAAATCGCAAAACTTCGCCAATGGTAAATATCAAATGGTGCGTCATATAGGTATCCTCTATGACAAAGTACCTTCCGCACCTACTCAGGGTTTTATTGATTTTATATTGAGCAAAGAAGGTGAAAAAGTACTACAAAATAATGGCTTTGTTCCGGCTAAATAAATGAACAATTCGTAATTCGTAATTCGTAATTACGAATTACGTTAGCGCAGCGGGGCGCAGACCATTACGAATTACGAATTAGTAATTATTGTTGAATGTGCCATGCAGAGATTTTTCAGGGGGCTGAAACTCAGCCAAAAAATTGTTCTACCGATGCTTGCAGTTTGCCTGAGCGTATTTATGCTGGGCTTAGTAGTGCTAGGAAATTGGTTTACCGATAGTTTACAGCAGAATTTTCACCAAGAAATAGAAAGTTTTGCTGAACGAGTTTATCAGGATTTTCAGTATGAACAGCAAACCCTAGAAACTCAAATCGAACTTATTGCTAATCGAGATATGCTAAATCAGGCTGTGGAACAGCGAGATCAAAGTTTGCTTTTGCAAGTATTGCTACCACTCAAATCTATATTGAAATTGGATTGGATTAAGGTAATTGATACTCAGGGTAATGTCCTCGTAGATTTACGAAATAATTCCTTAAGTCAAGCCAATCTCTTAGACGAAGTAGTTACCAGCACTGCCAGTAGAGGAGCGCATTTAGTCGATTTGGTAAATGTAGAAAGCAAGCAACAAGTTCTCGAAGTGGTAACAAATGGAATCAAATCATCAGCAGGACTTTTGGGAGGAATCATCATTGGTAACTTAGTAGACGATACCCTAATACAAAAAATTGCTGAGGGTTCCTCAAAACAACTGATTGTCCACAGACAAAATCGTGTAGTTGCAACAACCTTGTTGATAGCCAAAGATGGAACTTGGGAATTTCCTCATCCTAATTTACCTCCTAGACAAATCACTATTGATCACAAAAACTATTTAGCTAAAAGCATCATATTTAGAGGAGTAAGTCAATCTTTAACAACCACAGTATTGTATCCTACCTCGCTTCTAGAAGTTGCTCAATGGAAGTTATGGACGCATTTAGGATTGTTGTTTTTGTCAGGAAGCAGTATTGTGGCAGTTATTGGGTTTTTAATTGCACAGACTATTACTCGCCATCTGCAAGCTGTTACACAAGTAGCACAACGAGTCACCCAAGAATCTAATTTTGATCTGCAAGCTCCTGTAACGACTCAAGACGAGGTGGGAATCTTAGCTATTGCTTTTAACCAGTTAATTCAACAAGTAAAGCGACTATTAGTAGAACAATATGAGGCGAAACAAAAATTAGAGTTTTACAGCCAAACACTAGAAGAAAAAATAGAAGAACGAACCCAAGCACTACGACAAAAAAATATTGCTCTCAAGGATACTTTACAAGAACTCAGGCATACTCAGTCTCAATTAATCCAGAATGAAAAAATGTCTTCTTTGGGACAGTTGGTTGCTGGCATTGCTCATGAAATCAACAATCCAGTTAATTTTATCTACGGTAATCTTAAGCATACCGATGATTACACACAACAGTTATTGTGGTTACTTCAACTTTATCAAAAACATTATCCCTACCCAGAAACAGAAATTCAAAAAGCTAAAGAAGAAGCTGATATTGAATATTTAACAGAAGATTTGCCTAAAATGTTGACTTCCATGAAGATTGGAGCCAGTCGCATCCGGGAAATTGTCCTCAGTTTACGAATATTTTCTCGTTTGGATGAAGCCGAGTTTAAAACTGCTGATATCCATGAAGGGATTGACAGTACTCTATTAATTTTACAACACCGGATCAAATCCCAAAGTCATCGCCCTCAAATCACAGTGATTAAAGAGTACGCTGAAATCCCTAAAATTCAGTGCTTTGCAGGACAATTAAATCAAGTATTTATGAATATTTTGGCAAATGCTATTGATGCTTTAGAAGAGGCTTTTCAAAATGGGCTTTGTCCAGAACCAATAATTCGTATTTCTTCAGCGCAGGTGAATGAAAATGTCGTTATTCAGATTGCTGATAATGGCACAGGGATTCCAGAAGCAATCCAATCACATCTATTTGACCCTTTTTTCACTACAAAACCAGTTGGTAAAGGTACTGGTATGGGATTATCTATTAGCTACCAAATTATTACTGAAAAACATGGCGGCTCGTTACAGTGCATTTCATTACCGGGACAGGGTGCAGAGTTTGTAATTACAATCCCGATTCGATAGGTGATTTTGCAAAATAGCCAGGGATTGTAAATCCCTGTCTCATAGCTAAAGTCCTCTGAAGAGGACTAAAGAGCGCGAAAATTTTTAGTCTACTTCAGTAGACTTGAGCAATTAACTTCTAATTAGATATCTATCTAATTAGAACTATATAGGACTCATATTTGATTTCTGAAAAAACTCAGTACAACTAAGAAGCCTTCTTTCCTATTGTCTATTGCCTATTGCCTGTCTACGCAAATTCGTTCAGAAATCAAAGCGGATTCCTATATCTAATTGAAAAGCTCAGATCCCCAACTTCTCATAGAAATCGGGGATTTTTTTGTTCAGTTTAACTAAATTGTTCCTCTGCATCGAGGTTGAACAGCATTTGCAGAGTTTGCATACAGCGCCGTCTAGCTTCAACATCTTGCTGCGATCGCAATTGCACCATCGGGTCATGTAAAATTTTATTGACAATTCCCCGTGTTAATGCTTCAATCACCTCTTGATGTTTTTCCGCGAATTCCGAACCCAATCTCGACAAAGCTTTTTCTAACTCTTGTTCACGGATGGTTTCGACTTTATTTCGCAGACAGCTAATAGTGGTAACAGTTTCTAAACTGCGCCACCAAATATCAAAGGCTTCCACTTCTTCCTCTAAAAGTCGCTCGGCTTCTTGTGCAATCTTGCGACGGCTTTCGTAGTTTTGCGCTACTACTGCCTTCAAATCATCGACATTAAACGCTTGCACATTTTCTAGTTCATTCACATCCGCATGAACATTACGCGGCACAGAAATATCAAATAACATTAAAGAGCGCTGAACTTCTAAAACCATTTCCAATTTGGCACGGTCAAGTATTGGCTCTGTAGCAGAAGTACTTGTAAACACCAAATCACTATCGGCAATTACGCTCATCATTTCCGATAGCGGATGAATATTGATCGGTTGCTGAGGGAATTGCTTTGTTAATTCTAGGGCGCGATCGCGAGAGCGATTTACAATACTAATTTCCACAGCACCTTTAGAAATTAGGTGTTGCACCAGCAGCCGCGACATTTTACCAGCACCCAGAATTACTACTCTGCAAGCAGCTAAATTTGCTACTTTAATTTGTGCTAACTCCACAGCAGCCGAACTGATAGAGACAGCACCAGTACCAATACTAGTTTCAGTACGAACCCGCTTACCAGCTGTTAACGCTTGTTTAAATAATCGATTCAAAATGGTTTTTATACCACTATATTGCTGTCCCAGTTTGTGAGTAGTCTTCACCTGAGCCAGAATTTGACCTTCTCCAAGTACCAGACTATCTAAACCACCAGCTACCCGCATAACGTGCATTACTGCATCATCATGTAGCAACATAAATAAATGTTGTCGCAGAGAAAGCACGGGTAATTTACTGTATTCTGCAAGAAACTGCGTTACTTCCCGGATACCTTGGTCTGCTTCACTGGTGACAATGTAAATTTCCAGGCGGTTACAAGTGCTAAGAATTGCAACTTCGTCAATATGGGGATAGCTGGCCAGTTGAGCGATCGCACTTTCAATTTGTGGTTCTGGAATGCTCAGTTTTTCCCGGACTTCTACTGGGGCTGTTTTATGGCTTAACCCCACCACTGCTATATTCATTTGCTAAATTGTAGTTACTAGTTGGTAGTTGGCAATCTGGCATTAAGTAAGAATAGGGAATGGGGAATTTTTGTTTATTGGTTGATAGTTTTCTAACCAACCATTAATCACTAACTACTAACTACTAACTACTGTAAAGGTAAAGCATTTCGGTGATGATTTTTCCGTTTTATAGAAACATTTCTTTCCAAATGCTTTACCCTTACTTTTACCATTCCCCATTCCCTAAAAATTAGTTCAGTTGGAGAACTTTTGGTTCACCAAACAAGTGAATTGTATCAACAAATCGAGCAGTTTTAGACTGGTTAGAAATTACCAAGCTTTGAGTTCTTGCCCCGTCTTTGAAGAAACGTACACCTTGCATGAGATTACCACTGGTAATGCCGCTAGCCGCGAACAGAATAGTTTCACCAGATGCCAGTTCATGAGCATCATAGACCTTATCGGGGTCATTGATATTCATAGACTTTAAGCGATCGATGTTGGCTTCTCTGCTTTCTCCAATCAGACCTGTTTTGACTACAGCTGGATCGTAGATCAGTTGACCTTGGAAGTGTCCACCCAAAGCACGCATTGCTGCTGCTGAGATTACGCCTTCAGGAGCCGCACCGATACCCATCAGAGCGTGGATATTGGTTCCAGCAAAACCGCAGCTTATAGCTGCACCCACATCACCGTCTGAAATTAGGGCGACTCTCGCTCCAGCCTCACGGATTTCCTTAATTAAATCGTTGTGGCGTTCGCGCTTCAT
The DNA here is from genome assembly GCF_048836525.1 of Nostoc sp. CALU 546. Taxonomy (NCBI): domain Bacteria; kingdom Bacillati; phylum Cyanobacteriota; class Cyanophyceae; order Nostocales; family Nostocaceae; genus Nostoc; species Nostoc sp. CALU 546. The sequence continues at coordinate 36,731 of NZ_JAWJTF010000050.1, read as the reverse complement.
GACTACGACCACAAGTTCTTCAATACTCCGATCTAGACACTCAGAGAGAATCTTGAGGTTTTCTGTTGCTGACTTGTTGATGTCTACCTTGCCCTTAGCTGCGGGGGGTGCTGCTAACTTCTTCATGTAAAAGTCAGGAGCAGCAAATAATCCACCCTTTTCAGAAATTGCCAAGACAGCCATCGAACCAGGTTGTCCATAAGCTACCAAGTTGGTACCTTCACAGGGGTCAACGGCGATATCAATTTCAATTAATTCATCAGGGTTACAGACACTTTCGGCATTTGGTTGGGTACAGATACCAACTTCTTCCCCGATGTATAGCATAGGCGCGTCGTCACGTTCGCCTTCCCCAATCACAATGCGACCGCGCATGTGGATTTTATTCATCCGCTCCCGCATAGCTTCCACAGCTACCTGGTCAGCGATGTTTTTTTCGCCTTTGCCCATCCACTTTGCAGATGCGATCGCGGCTTGCTCTACTACTTCAATAATCTCTAAACCAAGTGTATTTTCCACAGAGTTTGCCCTCTCAGCTGCTTGAATTTGCGTCGTTTTATCTGCCTATTTCAGTTTTCAAGTCTACCAAAGGGCGGATACACGTGGAAGAAAGTTAAGTTTTACTGCTAACTCGTTAGAAAAGTGCCAGTTAAGACATCCTAATTTTTCACTCCTACAACTCCAGTATAAAACCTGTTTAAAAGTTACTAAGTTAAGAACTGGTACAAATATTTAGCAGTGTATATCCATAATGTTGCTTTTATTCAGGTCTATCTTTAGGTATAAAATAACAAACAAGAAAGCTAGTAGATTCACTAAAAACTGAAAAACGATACACAAAGTAAATATCTTGTCAAATTAAGAGGTTAATCGTGTTTATAGACTACATCACACTCATGTTGATCAATATGGTAGCTGGGTTATTTCTACTGGCTGACTATGTATATCGGGGTATAAATAGTTCTAATCAGAGGCAGTGGATTCCCGGTTTTGGGATTACAGGCGCGATCGCACTCACAACTGGTTTACACATGAGTTTTACCTGGCCTGTTACCGGTAGTTTTAACATTGCCTTCGGTGAAACAAGTGTTCTTTTTGGAATCTTGTTTGTAGCAGCTGCGATCGCACTCGCTCAAAATTGGGATTTATTGACAATAGCAGTTTATGGTTTTTTTGCTGGCGTAGTTGCGATCGTAGTCGGTATCCGCATCATCAACTTGAATATGACAAAGCAACCGCTTTTATCGGGAATCGGCTTTATTTTAACCGGGTTAGGTGGTGTTTTTGCAGCGCCAACTCTCTATTGGAAAACCAACCGAACTTGGCGGCTAATTGGTGTAGCAGTGCTGATAGTAGCCGCTCTAATTTGGGCATTGACTGGATATTTAGCTTATTGGAATCATTTAGAGGGTTTCCAAAAGTGGGTTCCAGCGCCGATGCGGTAAGCAATGTTCTAGGCTAGAGACATGGTTAAAACCTTGCTTAATAAAAATATGCTGGACTTTCTTAATCCCCTCTTAAATCGCCATCCAGAGCGAGTTAAAGCCAACGTCGAACTTTACACATGGGCAACTTGTCCTTACTGTATTCGTGCCAAAATATTGCTGTGGTGGAAAGGTGTAAACTTTACTGAATATAAAATCGACGGCGACGAAGCAGCCAGAGCTAAAATGGCAGAACGCGCTAACGGCCGCCGTACAGTACCACAAATTTTTATCAATAACCAGCACATTGGCGGCTGTGATGACCTATATCAGCTAGACACACAAAGTCAACTCGATCCCCTTTTAGCCCAAGCCGCTATTTAGTATTAAAGGAGGCAGAGGGCAAGAGGTTTTACCTCAGTTGGGGATTCAGACCCAATACAGTTCAGATAAGACCAAAACACTTGTAGAGACGGCGATTTATCGCGTCTCAAAAACCCACAATTTTGTACAATTAGCCCTTAAAATTTGGCGTTTTTGTTTTAAACCCTTGCTCTATGAGAAGTTGTGGCAGATAGCAAGAAGCAGTATTCCTTCTGCCCTCTGCCTTTCTTGATAAGAATATGCTAACTAAATACACAGAATATCTTATACATCAACAATGGATGAGTTATGCCCTAAAATTAGCAAAAACAGCAGGTGATGCAGGTGAAGTCCCTGTAGGTGCTGTTATCATTGATCCAACAGGCAAATTGCTGGCACAAGGAGAAAACAGAAAAGAACGCGACAAAGACCCTACTGCCCATGCGGAAATTCTCGCTCTCAAGAGAGCTGCAACAACTTTACAAAATTGGCATCTTAATGAATGCACACTCTATGTAACTCTTGAACCTTGCCCGATGTGCGCGGGTGCGATCGTCCAAGCGCGTCTAGGATTACTTGTATATGGAGTAGACGATACAAAAACTGGCGCAATTCGTACAGTTATTAACATACCCGACAGTACTGCTTCTAATCACCGTCTCCAAGTAATCGGAGGCATTCTAGAGTCAGCTTGTCGTCAGCAATTACAGACTTGGTTTGCCACTAAGCGGCGTAGGGTAAACTAACGGACAGAGGTAAAACTGTCCATCTAGTACGACACAAGTCACGCAAGAGAATCTACGGTGTAACTAATCAGGCTTTTCGTTAAATTTTTACCCGTCAATCAGCTGCATCCGTCATGATGGAATTTTACTCTTCATCCGATACCTGCCAGCACCCACCAGGAAATCCTCAGGTAGATCGTACTACCTCAAGGGTTTCTCCTTGGTTAAGTCCCCTGGCATATTTATTAGGGCGTCACTGCCTATTACCATTATTCTTTGGACAAATTAGAATAACCGGACAAAAAAATATCCCCACAACCGGGCCTGTGATCCTTGCGCCTACCCATCGGGCGCGTTGGGATGCGTTGCTTGTACCCTACGCTACTGCTTGTCTGAGAAAGCAAGACTTGCGGTTTATGGTGACTATTGACGAATGCCAAGGTTTGCAAGGCTGGTTTGTCCGACGCTTGGGGGGTTTCCTGTGAATTCTAAGCATCCGTCAATTCGCACACTGCGACATGGAGTAGAGTTACTTCAGCAGCACAAAACCCTGGTAATCTTTCCAGAAGGTAATATTTTTCGCGATGGCCAAGTTCACCAGTTAAAGCCGGGAATTGCTCGTCTTGCTTTGAGTGCTGAATCTAGTTATTCCGGGCTGGGAGTGAAAATTATACCCATAGGTATTAATTACAGCCAACCCTATCCAAATTGGGGTACAGATGTAAGTATTGACATTGGCTCCCCAATCAGAGTGACGGATTACATGAGTGGCTGTATAAAACAAGATGCCAAAAGCATCACATCTGATTTGGCAAAGGCACTGCAACAATTAAGCCATCAAGAAACAAAAGTTACTAATCACGCATTTGCAGAAATTACTAATTCTTGATCTAGTTAAACATCAAGAGTTCCAAGACTGGCTCTTAAGCATTGACCATTAACCGTGCATGATTAAGAAACTGCACGTTTTCAAGGTTTGACACTAATTGTTAACTGCTATATCCATCCTGAATAAGTCACAAAAGATTAGTGATATTTTGTAACCTTTGAGGATGTATACATATATAGATTACTCTCTATCTACGCGATATTCAGCCAAATTGGCATTTTTTTGAGTAAATAGCTAAGAGTTGTCTGCAAACTATTGAATTGATTGATGATATATAGAGAATTAACGTGTTAACTCAGTCCACTGTGGGTATCGCTAATCACAACTATTTAAGTTAGTTACTATACAGGGGTAATGGGAACTCTATTAAACCGATTTTCAGTCCTAAATCAGAGATACTTAGGATGTAACTTTGCTTTGTCCAAGACCAAAACAGAGTTAAGATACCCGAAGTTTCCATAACTTGTTTATATAGTTGTCGCACTAATTGATCCCATGAACACTGCTGCCGCTGTTACCTTGATGCACCGTACTGTTTTATCAGTCATAGCAGTCCTTAGTCTGCTATCACCTGTGAATGCTCAGGTATCACAGTCACCAGGCACTACCAGCCAACCACAACCCATTGACCCCAACGATCCCAATAACCTCCGCCCCATAACCCAAAGTAACAGCCTTTTGAGCATTGAAGGTGGCGATCGCTTAGTAAAAGATGCAGAACAAGCCGTTTCTGCTCAAAACTACCCTTTAGCTGCTAAGAAACTGCAAGAAGCACGCCAAGTTTATAATCAGCTATCTAATTTTTATCAAGAGTTAAATTCTAGCTTTTCGGGAATTGACAATAGAGTTTCTGATTCTCAACGTCAAAAAGCTCTATTAACAGCCCAAAAGCGAGATGAAGCTACCTTTCAGCTAGCATTGGTACATCGCGCCCAAAATCAGCCAGAATTAGCTGTACCGTTGTTAGTTCAAATAATTAAGAGTCAAAATCCGACGCGGGATTTAGGCAAGAAAGCCTATAAACAGTTGTTTGAATTGGGTTTTGTTGATTCTCCCTATCCCAGAGAAGGTGGTACTTCATCTTCCTCATCCCCAAAAAAATAAATTAAATTGGCGTTGCCTGTTTTTCCTTATCTCCCCAACCAGTCGCCTGGGAATCCCCCAGTGCTAGGATAGAGCTATCTACCGTAGCCAAAAACTGAGCGTTCTCAAAAATACACCTCAGAGGCGTGTTTATCTACAGCCTTGCCAAAACCTAAAGTTGGCACAGGCATTTGCTCCATATCTGTTAATAATAGAAAAGTAAGTTTTTTCAGGAATTGCGATGATTAGTCCGCAGCAGGTTGAGGCAATGATCAAGGCGGAACTGCCAGACGCCCAGGTTCAGGTGCAAGACTTGACTGGTGGCGGTGACCACTATCAGGTGACAGTAGTTTCATCGCACTTTGCAGGTAAGGGACTAGTGCAACAGCACCAGTTAGTTTATGGTGCGTTGGGTCAAGCTATGTCAACTGAAGCAATTCATGCCTTGGCGGTAAAAACATACACTCCCGAAGCTTGGCAAGCAACAGCAAGTTCCTAAAGTTATGAGTTAGAAGTTAGGAGTTATGAATTTTTAACTCCTCACTCTTCACTCCTCACTCTACTAATGCAACATAGGAAACACAAGTACCATGACACCAGAACTCAAAGACAAAATTGATAACTTGCTACAACAGAACAAGATTTTAGTTTTCATGAAGGGAAACAAGTTAATGCCCCAATGTGGTTTCTCCAACAACGTTGTGCAGATTCTCAATACCTTGGGAGTTCCCTTTGAGACGATTGATGTTCTATCAGACTCTGAAATCCGTCAAGGTATTAAAGAATACTCTAACTGGCCGACAATTCCCCAAGTGTATATCAATGGTGAATTCGTTGGTGGTTCTGACATCTTGATTGAACTGTACCAGAAAGGTGAATTGCAACAAAAGGTAGAAGTAGCTCTAGCCTCGTAATCTCTGGTTAACAACATACCCTTTGGTTTGTTGTTAAATCTGTGCTTTGCAATCAAGGCAATGTATCGTTTTTAATGTCCTTGAAAGGGGAAATATATATACCTCCCCTTTCAAGGTTTTTTAATAGGTTTCTGATCAAAAGACTTGACCGAAATAACCAGAAAGCCCGTTTAGAACAAGATTTTAGAAATTATCTTGTTCCCAGTCAAAGACTAGGAATACCTAATGAGGCTACAGCCCACAATTACAGCTAGAAGCTAGAAACGAGGTTTTAAATGGGTTTCGGCTTAAGTTGACATCAATGACGAGATCCCCACCTCACAATAAATAATTGGATATTTTTTTATGAGGACTAAAGTCCCCACTACAAACCTTTAATTATTTACGCCCACTTACTTAGGTCAACAATCCCCTCAGTCGCATTGGCAAGACCAATATAGGGCTGAGGGGATGCGTTTTATCAATACAATAATTTCTCCAAATTTCACACCACAGCAACCCGTTGACCAATACAGATAATATGCTATAGTTATCTGCGGTAATTAACGGTTACTATCAATAACCAAGTAAATGGTACTTAGTAGTAATCGGGTTGTGGCTGTGGTTGCGGCACTGCAAAATTTGACCCATCGTACAAGTAGCGGCTGGCTTCCTCTTCTAGGCGATGAATCAGATATGGTTCAATGACGTTGCTATGTCGCAATGCGGCTAGATATCCATCCAAATACATCCGCATATCATCCGTGCGATAACCGCGATTCCATAACTCGGCGAAGGCGTCGGTGAGTCTTTGGTAATAGCGGATGGTTTGTGTGTCTTGGAGCATAACTGCTGTATTAATCTCTTTGGAATGAGAATTGTAAATGATTCACGCTCAAATGTGAAGTGTAATTTCACTTTGGCATCAACTCAAAGTCAACACATATACGTTTGATCAGTACCCTCCTAGCAGCTACAAGCTACTTTAATCCTATTCCAGAAAACATCGATTCTAGTGACTAGCTAAGTTATTTTTGTGATTTTCATGATCAACAGCCCAATTCTATTGGTGTTATATTCCTGGATAGGGGACGCTAGATTTTTGTGGAAAAAATCTACTTTCATCATCAGGTTAAAAAGCTGTTGTAGTAATGGTTAGCTGGTTGCATTATAAATATTTTCCACATTACACCTATCTAAAAACAGAATATTAAGCTAAAAGAACTTTTGATAAGTCTAACAAAACTTTCGATAAATTTAATAAAAATTTAACAATATTTCTAATCGCCTTTTAGCAAGGCATAAATTAAAGATATTGCCACTCTTTTTATGAGGAAATGTAAAGCTAATAGTAATTGAAGTAACAAAGGCTACAAAACCTTAGAGATGGGCTTGTTACTTTGAAAGTCATCAGACGCTAAGGGGTCTTGCCGCCGTGGGTTCGGTTTGTATAGAAATCATTGAGGGGAATCCCCATCTGAGGTCGTTGTTGGGTTGGCACTTGCAACAACTGGAATACCGTGTGCATCAAGCTGCCAGCATTTATCAAGCAAGGGAAGTATTTTTAAGCCATCAACCAACACTGGTAGTCTTAGATGCAGACCTGCCTGATGGTGATGGCATTGAGTTTTGTCGTTGGTTGCATCGTCAGCAACAGCCTCTAATCTTAATGCTATCTGCCCGTAATAGTGAAGCTGATATCGTTGCAGGTTTAAAGGCGGGTGCAGATGATTACTTGAGCAAACCTTTTGGGATGCAAGAGTTTTTGGCACGGGTAGAGGCACTGATTCGGCGGAAGCGCACACCTACTGCACCAGCTTACTTGGATTATGGCACTTTGCAAATCGATTTAGTTCAGCGTCGTGTCCGTTTCCAAGGGGAGTTCATTGACTTAACGCCCCAGGAATTCAGTTTGCTGTACGTTTTGGCACAAGCTGGGGGAGTACCTCTGAGTAGGTCGGAATTGCTGCGTCGTGCTTGGCCTGATGCTATCGATAACCCTCGTACCATTGATACTCATGTTTTGTCGCTGCGGAAAAAGGTTGAACTTGATCCCCGGCAACCCAATTTGATTCAAACTATCCGCAATGTTGGATACCGTTTTAACATGGAAATTTTGAATACTAATATTTCACAGTCACAAACAACAAAGTTAGCTAGAGAAAGATTTAGTAATCAACGTTCAACACTTAGTAGTAGTCAAGTGTGATGGAAATGGGGAGTGGGATATGAGGGAGATGAGGAAAATAACTTATGTCCAATGCCCAATACCCAATGCCCCATGCCCAATGACAATTGACTCATCCAAAATTTAAAATCCAAAATCGTCTTGCTCTGTTGCTTGAATCAGGCTTTTTCGTAATTCAATCCAGTCTATCTCTGAGGCTGTTTGATTTGCGAATAAATGACCTTGTTGCAGGTGTAATAACCGATTGCAAAACATCTGGGCTAGTTCCAGTTGGTGATTTACCATCAGAATTGTGGTTTGATGAGTTTGACTCAACTGGGTTAAGATTTGCATTAGATAAGTAGCCGTACCAGCATCTAGGGCAGAGGTTGGCTCGTCTAATAATAATATTTTAGGCTGGATGACTAAAGCACGAGCGATCGCTACTAGTTGTCGTTGTCCCGCAGAAAGTTGCACCTCTGTTCGCTCTAACCATTCATTGGGAATGTGCAGTTGGTCTGTCCAGTAATTGACTCGTTGCTGAATTGTCTGTTTGGGCAAACCACGCAAAACTAAAGGATAAGCCAAGGATTGCCCAACTGTCATCCCCAACAGTTTAGATTCTTGCAATACAAGTGTCACTATTTGGCGTAGCTGGATGACAGGAATTTGGCGATATTCTTGATTTTCGAGATAGAGTTTACCACTTGTGGGTTCAATTAGGCGGTTGATAAGGCGTAATAACGAAGTTTTTCCAGCGCCTACTGGGCCTACAATTACAATGCGATCGCTCTGGAATACCTCTAAGGAAATATCCTGCAATATGGGGTATCCCTGCTGATTGCCAGGAAGTTGGGTTTTCAGCTTTGTAAACAGATTAACTTGCTCTAGCCTGAGTGTGGCTTTTGCTGTGTTCAAGGGAGTGGGGAGTGGGGAGTGGGGAGTGGGGATAAAACAATACCCACACCCAATTTTAAGTTAATTGTGCAGTAGTTAATGCTGTAGCGATCGCCCAACCATCGACTAATAGTAGCAGCAGTGTGAATACTAGTAAAATCAGGTACATCCACGGCTGCGCTAAAGGGCGAACATCTGTGGTGTCAATGCTCGTTTTTGCTTGGACAATTTGCACCAAACGGGCAAATCCAGCTACACGCATCGGTAATAAATAAGCTTTCCCATCCTGGCTGAGGAAGTAATAAACTAGCCCTCCTTGTCCAGTGCTGCGGGGTTTTATCTCTTTGACTTGTGACCAAGGTAAATACCAGCCTTTACGAAAAAACCTCGGCACCCAGGCGGGGTAAGTAACCTGAATTCCCTCGTCATCTACCATTACTTGTTCAGTTAATACTGCGTACAAGGCAACAAAACCTATACCAATCCCTATCCACAATAATTCTGGAGGTACGGGTGCGGCTGTTACCTGCGATAAAAAAGGTAATGGGACTGTGAGTGCTATGTATAGACTTAGCAACGTTATCCGAATCAAAGGAGACAGACGAAAAATAGAAGCTGAGATATTGGCTGAGTTTGCTGTCACGGCTCAATTACAATGTTTTTCTTCATTGTAGGGTAGGTCTATGTTTTAGCTGGAGTGTTGCAAATAAGGTATGCCACTTTAATAATTCGTAATTCGTAATTTTTTAGGGTAAATACTTTTGTACTACAATCCAACCAGTAAGGGATACCCAGGCAAATCCTATAAATAGAATAATATTTACGCCGATGTGTAAGGGTCTAGCCCAAGGTCGTCTGACACTAATTTGTGTGGCGCTAAAAGCAGATAGTAAAACTAATGCTACGACTATTAACCCAGCAACTAAGTGTGACGAGTGTCCTAGTGAACCAAAGTGCCCCCAAGTGCCAACAATGCCAATTGCTAGCAACAGTAGCACTAAACTTACCATGCTGATGCCCATTGCATAGTGGAGCGATCGCACCCCTTTATTACCGCCCATAAATGGCGTGATAAAAGGAAATTGCTGCGAAGTTCTCGCCCGAAACATCCAAACGCCGGTGACTGCTAACATCAGATATGCCAGCAGGGACAACCCCATAGACCAGGCGGCTATTTTCCACAACCAAAGAAATGAAGGCAGATTCATAAGATTGATTGTAAATGAGAGTGGGGGGCAGGAGAGCAGAGGAGGATAATTAATGACAAATGACCAATAAATATATAAACAAAAAGGGCTGCTGAATTAGCAACCCTTAAATTTAGATAAAATTGTTTTTTTTAATCAACCGATGCTAAACCAAGGATTTGCAAGGGTTTTGTAGTATCTCCGATTTTTGTATTAATTTGCTGCACCATTAATTTGGTATTAATAGGGTCTTTTCCATCTGATGAGTCTGTATCAAACTCATAAGTACTGGGTTCTTCGAGCATCAGGCGATCGCACGGAATCTTATCGGATAAAATTGCACTTGCCATCATCCCTGTATGAATCTCCACTTGACCTTTTCGCGGAGCTTCAAAAACTAAACGTTGTCCAGGGAAAACAACCCTTTCAAAGTACCAGTTGGGAATATTGCAGATGCGAGCTACCTGTATTTTGCTCGTGGCATTAATGTAGCAGCAGAGAATTTTTCCTGATTGCTCAGGTGGTAGAGGATCTAATATTTGAGCCATAACTGCTGAGGAGCTTTACGCCACAATTTTACATTACACTAGCCAAGCCTAGCATCCACTGATCCCCAGTTGTTGTAACTGCGAATACCAACTGAGTATTTGTAGATTATTTCTGTCTAAAGATATATTTTTAGTTATGAAAATTTTGTAATTATTCACACCTTTTTCGGAATTATACACTATAAATAAAAGTTTTTAATATTTTATCCTGGTATAAAAGCTTAAATTCTCTGAAAGCAGATTGTTAGGGAATTGACATAACAACGATCCCCTTGCTTTTATCATAGCGAGGAAGTGAGTTTTGCTGTTTCATCTATCTCAGAATTAATCGCCTGGGATCATCACTTAATGAATAAACTCGATGTTATGGTAAAGCTATATGAAAAATGTCTTCATAAACCTCTCTATAGATTCTATGTATGTTTTATGCACAGCAATTTTAGCGTTTTCCGCAGTTGCTAACAGCAGGTTTCTAATACCAACAATCGGCTGAAATGTCAAGCACGATTGTGATAAATAAAACCAAATAAAACAAGCACACACTGTAAGACTAGATGTTTCTCTCGCTTTCTCCACAGATTGGCAAGATGGAAGTTAAAACACAGATGATGGAAAATCGAATTCTTTACGTTCGCCTTCCTTGTAACCCCATCTTTCCTATTGGGGTTGTCTACCTGAGCGATCATGTCCACAAGCAGTTTCCTAATATTGAACAGCGCATCTTTGATTTAGGAACAGTGCCACCTTTAGATTACAGTTCGGCTCTGGATCGCTGTATTGATGAATTTAAACCGACACTACTAGTATTCTCTTGGCGGGATATTCAAATTTATGCCCCAGTTGGTGGACGTGGTGGCAACCCACTGCAAAACGCCTTTGAATTTTACTACGCCAAGAATCCTCTACTGAAACTACGTGGGGGATTGGGCGGTTTGCGAATCTTCATCGCTTACTATGTAGAGTTGTGGCAAAATCAGGGCTTAATCAAACGCGGTTTAAAGCGTGCCCAAAAATATAATTCTGATGCTCGTGTAGTTGTCGGTGGCGGTGCAGTCAGTGTATTTTACGAACAATTGGGTAAAAGCTTACCCCAAGGAACAATTATTTCTGTGGGTGAAGGCGAAACTCTGCTGGAAAAACTTTTAAGTGGCAGAGATTTTCGAGATGAACGCTGTTACGTTGCCGGAGAAACTCAACCACGAAAACGGCTAATTCACGAACAACCCACCCCAATAGAAAAAACAGCTTGTAACTACGACTATATCGAAAGCATCTGGCCGGAATTTAACTTTTACCTGCAAGAACAAGACTTTTATATAGGTGTACAAACGAAGCGTGGTTGTCCTCACAACTGTTGTTATTGCGTCTACACCGTCGTCGAAGGCAAACAAGTACGCATCAACCCAGCAGATGAAGTAGTTGCTGAGATGCGCCAATTATACGATCGCGGCATTCGCAATTTCTGGTTTACCGATGCCCAATTCATCCCCGCGAAAAAATTTATCCCCGATGCTGTAGAACTATTGCAAAAAATAGTTGATTCTGGTATGACAGATATCCACTGGGCAGCATATATCAGAGCCGACAATTTGACACCAGAGTTGTGTGACTTGATGGCGAAAACCGGGATGAACTACTTTGAAATCGGGATTACCAGTGGTTCTCAAGAACTCGTGCGGAAAATGCGGATGGGGTATAACTTGCGAACCGTCTTGCAAAACTGCCGTGACTTAAAAGCTGCTGGTTTCAACGACGTAGTTTCCGTCAATTACTCCTTTAACGTGATTGACGAACGTCCCGAAACCATCCGTCAAACCATCGCTTACCACCGCGAACTAGAACGGATTTTTGGTGCTGATAAAGTCGAACCCGCCATTTTCTTTATTGGACTACAACCCCATACCCATTTAGAAGAATACGCTTTCAAAGAAGGCATCCTCAAACCAGGGTACGATCCAATGAGTTTGATGCCGTGGACAGCCAAAAAACTTCTCTGGAATCCCGAACCCCTTGGTTCATTCTTCGGCGAAGTCTGCTTGCAAGCTTGGCAACAAAACCCCAACGACTTCGGACGCGAAGTCATGAAAATCTTAGAAGAAAAACTGGGTTGTGCTGACTTAGAAGCAGCACTGACAGCACCATTAGAGACGAAAGAAAAACAGTTAGCGGGTGTATCCTAGAAAACACTAAAATGTGGGGAAATTCAGAATTCTGAATTTCTCCCTCTATCTTCCTCAGTGCCTCTGCGGTTATTTTTACCAAATCCCATGTTAGAAGGTTCAATCCTACAACAGCTTGAAGCAGCCCATCGTCATACCACCAGGCCAATTCGATTCGGTGTTTACTACAAAAATACCTTAGTTGCCCTGTGCCACGCTTTAGAAGACCATATCTTAACCGATGACGGTACACCCTTAGTCATTACAGCCTTTCAACAAGGTAAATGGTATCTACAAGAAGCTGATCGATATGCAGACATCGCCCAGTACAGCCGCGAAATTGCGATTATGGCAGCTGCGGAATCTGGCTTTGCTGAACATCCTACCAGCCAGCTACCCAATGTAGACTTGGTAGGATTAGATGCAGGCGATCCGGTGGCGCAAGAGTGGCACTTAATTATTTTATCGTCTAAATACACAGCAATGGTAATTTGTCAAGAATTATCTGAGGCTGATTATGGCAGCGCTGGAGTACCGACATCAGATTTAGAGCGTAAATTTTATGGCTTGTGGACATTTGAGCCAGAGTTAGTACAAGAGACAGCAGAAATTGCGATCGCTCACATCAAAAAATACAATCCAGAATTGGCGGAAAAACTCACAAGCGATAAGCAGCAAATTGTACCGTCAATGGATAGATCCCAAAATTTAGGTGCAGTTGTCTCTCGTGTAGTAGATTATCTCCAGACTGGGCAAGAGAATTTATCCATCCCTACAGCCCTTCAGAAACAAACCCTAGATCGCAACTTGGTTTCTAACGAAATCCAAGCCTTTTTGCGAATGGCGCAACTGATGGATATGGCAGATGTCAACAATCCAATGGCAGCTGCGGAAGTAGTAGTACTTGCTGAAGCGATCGCCCAGCTTTTGGATCTTCCCGCATGGCAGATTAAGAGATTGCGGCTAGCGGCTTTGTTACATCGCATAGATCCATTACAAAATGCCGAAAGTGTCCTGACTTCTGGTAATATACCAACACGCTATCAAGAAGATGCCCCCAGTTGTCCTTTAATACCAGGGGCGCAAGTATTGCGAACTATGCCAAGATTACGAGCAGTTGCCCAAATTATTACTCACCAAAGCGAGTGGTGGAATGGCACAGGGGAACCAGCAGGTTTAGCTGGAGATGAAATTCCCCTAGAGTCGAGAATTTTGGCATTATTGGCAGACTTTCAGTGGCGAGTCAATCAGCGAAAATCGTCAAATCAAAGCCGGGAACAGATATTTACTCAAGCTTTAGATGAGTGCAAACAGCAAGAATCTACGCGCTTTGACCCTAAACTTGTAGATACCCTAGCTTTATTAGTTATGGGTTTACAACAGGGACTCGACTTACCCTTGATGACACCCAAATTCAGCGCCGGCATCTGGATACTTGATTCCCAATGGGATAGCCACAGCAAGATCAGTGAAGAGATTAGTAGTTACTTTACATGAATATTGAAGCCATTAAATTAGGAAAACTCAAACAACTTCCAGGCGCAAATTTAGAAGACGAGGAACTCTCCCGACTGGATTTAAGCCGGATTAATCTTGCTGGCGCTACCCTTGTAGGTGCTAATTTTGCTGGTTCTAAACTCGAAGGTGGACATTTGGAGGGGGCAAATTTGATGGGAGCCAACCTCCAACAAACTGACTTGCGGGCGAATCTGATGGGAGCAAACCTGATGCAAGCAGATTTAACGGGCGCTGACTTGCGGGGTAGTAATTTGCGCGGCGCTAACTTGATGGGAGCCAGACTCAGTGATGTGTCATTGGTGGGTGCTTTCTTGAGTGGTGCTAATTTGATGAACGTCAACTTACAAGGCGTTGATTTGCGCGGTGCTGACTTGCGCGGTGCAAATTTGACAGGGGCAAATCTCAAAGGTGCAGATTTGAGTCGCGCCGATTTGCAAGGGGCTTTATTGAGTGAAGCAAACCTGGAAGAAGCTGATTTACGGGGGGCGAATTTGGCAGGGGCGAATTTGACGGGAGCTAATTTACTTTGTGCAGAGTTAGAAGGTGCAAATTTGAGCGGTGTTAATTTGAATAAAGCCTGTTTGGTGGGTACTGTGGTTGAGACGAGTTTATGAGGATCGCGGAAAGGTGTAGTTTTTTCTCCTTCATGGAACAAAGTTGCAAAGAAATTGTAGGTTGGGTGGAGGCTTTGCGTAACCCAACCTCCTGATATCTGCCCAAAATACTATAGCCCAAATAGCACCTTCTGGATATCAAGTTGCTTGCTCCTCATAAGTCCAATCTGATATGCCAAAACCACAAAATAGTAGAGTCATATTAAAGAAAGACGAAGAGTCTTTGGAAATCATATTTCCCTTACCAGGATTTAGCAAAGTTTATGTGGCTCTAATTACCTTCGGGATAATGTTTCTTATTCCTAGTATAGTCTTGGTTGCAATTCTCTTTGGTATTTATTGGGCTGATTTGTCCTCTAAAATTGTCTTAGTTTTATTCTCTATTCCTTGGGGGATTTTTGCCATAGCAATGTTCTTTATATTTGCTAATTATATTGGCAAGATTTTGGCAAATACACGGCTAGAGATTAATCAGAAAAAAATTTCTTTAATTCAGGAAATATTGGGAGTGAGGATATATGAAGAAAACTCCAATGCCCGGCAAGATATTAACAAGTTAGAACGTATTAAACGCCATATAAAACTTAGTTCTTTATCTGACTATGCACCTGACTACTTAGGTAGCATATATGAATCTGAAATTATTATTTGGGCGGGAGAATCTAAATACAGGATTTCTATATCTTTAGTGTCTGAAGATGAACTTGATTGGTTAGTTACTGAACTAAATGACTGGTTGGGATTACCCATTGTCAAGCCTAATTACTGGACGTTCGCTCATTTTGACCTTGTGAGTGAGAATTATGTCTTACAGGGCTTAAGTTCAAGCTCATAAATGGATTCAGGGATTTTCATCAATAAAAGAATCTGTTTTTGAAGCTGGTTAATAGGGGTAATGAAGACCGTAGAATCAGGGAGGAAGTAAAGAGTTAGGTGACAAAAAGCCTTAAGCATTTGTTCGGCAGAAGGACGAGGAGTTTTTCGTTTGGGATTGCCATCATAAAGACCTTGCAAAGAATCTTCAGCTTGTTGAAGTGCCTGCCTGACAACAAACTCCATAAGGGTAAAAACGCGCAAAGCAATGTTTAATAAAAACATCAAGCCAGTGATTCGGTTTTGATTCTGGAAGTAAATCGGTAAAGCAGGCAAAGAACCCCTTTTAAAGCGATGAAAACCGCGTTCAAGAAGCCATTCGTCTCGGTAATACATTACCGACTCAGATAAAGTTAGCTGTTCGGTAGGTGCATTAGTTACGTACAATCGCCAACCAGCCAAAATTTCTGCTTCAACAATTGCACTATCAATTTTCTCAATTTGGAGTTGAAGCCGTGTCGAAGTAACCTGTTGTTGTAGAGTATTTTTCGAGGGTCGTCCTCGTCTTTGATGGCGAGTTTCTGTTCGTGTTTGTTCTGTAATCGTAGTTGAGAAAAAATCAGTAACGCGATGGCGTTTGAGGATATTCTCAACCTTATAAGTAAGCACATCTAGCTCGGTTCCTGGTTTATTGGCTAATTTCTCCAAGGCAAGTTGAGCTTGATTGATGCGTTTGTTTTGACTATCAATCGCTCCTAGAGCAAGCTTGTGGGAATAAACTACCAAATAGCGTTCGTGCCAACGAACCCATTTATTTGTTTCTGGATTTAACCAAAACTTACCCAACTCAACCTCAAAACCTTTACCAACAGCAGTTTCTTGTTCTTCTTGTTGGGGTAAACGAATATCGATGATTTCTGTTGATGATTGTTTTACCCATTGTTTGAGCAATTGGGGGTTTTGTCCGCTCATTGGCAAGGGAACACAGTAAAATCCTCCATTTAATGCGATGTTGGCACGGGTTGAGATCGAACCAGCCTTACAGTCAGCGATGAAGACAAAATGTTTGTGCCCAATTACTTTTTGTATCTTTTGCCAGGTGGGAAAATATAAAGGGTCATCGGCTCCATTGCCTTCAAGAGTGGCGCTGACTAACGGCATTCCCATCGGGTCGAGCGTTGCTAGTAACTGACGATATTGCAATAAGTCTGGGCGTTTATCTTTGGAGTAGCCATGACGCAATAGATTGTCTTCTAGATGACTTGTGTTTTCATGATTTACACTGAAGCTTGTTGTGTCTGTGCGTGCAATTTTTGTCGGTAATTCGTATGCTCTAATTATCTGCCTTCCTAATTTAATTTCTATTTCTTGTCTAGCAAGTGATTGCTTGCCTAATTCTTCTACTACCCTTCCCAATCTGTCATCACTGACATCTTTGTTTCCTATCGACCACCCCGTTGTCAATTCCAAAATCTTTCGATGTGTTTCTACCCATTCTTCGACTGCACATAACCGATGGTCTGATTGAGTGATTATATACGTTAGTAATAATACACTCAACTGCCCGTAGCTCATTCCTTGGTGGTTTCCGTGCGGCTTCTTCAGTTTTTGGTCGATATGTTTGGCTATCTCTATCTGAGCAAGCCATTCAACTATTAATGGAATATCGTCTATCCGCTCGGAGCTTATTTTTACTTCTGTCTCACTCATCGATGCACCACCACCTGACATCATTCTCTACTCAAACTACCCCCAAATCCACTCTCATCAGGGAGTTGCTTCAAAAATCCTCTTAATCATTACCCCTCAAGGAATTAATTCCTTTGACTGCCTTAAAATCAGCGAACGCACAGTAATTAAATTAAGTTTGTATGTAAAAAAGAACGCGCAAGGTGAATTATGGCGATCGTTTTTATTCCCATCCGAAGGTCACTACTTCGTGGTTTTGCAGTATTCTTAGCTATTGTTAAAATTTTTGCAGATGAAGCAGGTGAAAATTTGTGAGTTTACAAGAAATCATCAAACTAGCAAAGCAGCTTTCAACTGTAGATAAAGTACGTTTGATCCAGCAAATTGCTCCTGATATAGAACGCGAGTTAACAGATAAACTCTCTACTCTTCCTCGCCAATCCTTGTGGGGACTATGTGCTGATTTAGGAAATGCACCTTCCGCACATGAATCGATATAGCCCGTAGTGAAGAATGGGCTAGCTTTCCACGGGAGGATATTTGATGCTACGTGCCGTAACCACTTTTTCATCACCAAACCCGCTGAATATTATAGGCATCAAAAGCCGAATCACGACTAATCAAAACAAGGGAATGATTTATCGCCTGTGCCACCAGAATACGATCAAACGGATCTCGATGATGGAGTGGTAAATAACGGAATTGAACAGTATGGGGAAAGGTAATAGGGAGAATCGTTATACCCGCAGCAATTACTTTAGGTTCAATCTCTTCAAAAGCACCCTGTAGGGATAGTTTTCCAATGTTGAGTTTAATCGCCATTTCCCAAAGACTGGCAATACTAAAGAAAACAGCCTCAGCAGATTCAATTTTTTCTCTAGTTAACACTGGCAGGGTGGCATCATTCGAGACAAACCAGATAAAAGCATGAGTATCCAATAGTAATCTATTCATTCCATATATTCTTTCATATCTTGAAGCGGCTCATCAAAGTCATTAGGCAATGGCAGAACAAACATTCCTTTCATCGTTCCAGCAACGCGACGCTTGTTTGTCTGCTTTTCTTCGGTAGAGTTTTTAACGTGCTTCTCTATCAAAAACTCAATGTAATGAAGCACTTCTGTCTGAAGAGACTCAGGGAGTTCTTCTAATTTTTCTAAAATGACTGGCTGTATCATTGTTTTTTCTCCTTGGCAATTTTTATGAAAAACATCACAGCTATATTTGTTTGAATGTCAAATACATTTTAATACGGTTTGGATAAGCACTTTAATATCATGTCCGCTTGATTACTAGTGTGTATGTAAGCCAGTGCTTATCCTATCAAAGAGGCGATCGCTCAGTTCGCCCTCGTATCCCCAAAGCTAGTACACTCATTAACAATACCCTATCACTCCTAGCAGGGGATTTTTATTCACACCAGTTACCCATGATCCAGTGGTGTAGTGAAGGAATTATCTCAGTCAAAAATGTGGCGTAGGTGCGATCGCGCAAGGTGAATTATGGCGATCGTTTTTATTCCCATCCGAATTTTATGGAGAATTAACAGTAGAGTATTAACTTAATAAACTGCATAATCGAAAAGTATTGATAAATACATCATTCGAGCCAGTCGGGGCCTTTGAAGAATTCACCGTCTGCCCAAAAGGTTTTACAAATCAAAGAACCTTGTCCGGGACTGCTAAAATTTTGGGCTGCTCTAAAGTCGGTTGCAATCAAAATAGCATCATCCATTTCTACCGCATACAAGTCAGCCCCAGTGAAATCAGTACCACTTAAAATAGCTTCGCTCAGGTCTGCATTTCTGAAGTTAGTTCCTATGCAATCTGCACCACTCAAGTCAGCCCCACGCAAATTAGCACCTTCGAGATTAGCAGCATACAAATTTACACACAGCAATCTGGCTCCACTCAAGTTGGCATGACTCAAGTTGCTACCACTTAAATCAACCCTGATCAAATCAGCTTCACTCAAGTCAATTTCGCGCAGATCGACTCCATCCAATGCTGACGAACTGAAGCGAATTCCAGCAAAATCTCTTTCTCCTGCCGCATATCTTTTGAGTAACTTTCGACTGTTGATATTTTCTCTTCTATCTTCCATAAGCTCATTAAATCATTTTTAAATTTACAATCCTATCTTTACTACTCTATTGCCACAGCAATTAAGCATTAATATTAGGACTTACTTACGCACTGTACAATTTAATCATGGGATGCATAATAGCAAAATCAATTAATTTGGTGTGAATACTATTTCCTGTAAATATGTATCAAGATAATTTTAAGAAGATACTAACTGACTCTTTTGCTGCCGTAAAAAACTAACGCTTATCTTATCAGACAAGCGATCGCTCTGTTCTTCCTCGTATCCACAAAGCTAGTACACTCATTAACAACACTCCCATAACTCCTTGTAGGGGATTATTATTCACACCAGTTACCCAATCAGGAACTTGACCAGAATATTTCACTAATTTACCTACATTAATAATGTAGTAACCCCAAACTAAACCACCATGTAAACCAATTGGAAAACCCAAGCGTCCCCTCCGCCAACGCTTTCCCCATACTTGCGTTAACCCCAGTAGTACTAAAGCTGGAAATTGCGGCAGTGTATGAATAATTGCCTCCAAAGGTTTAATAAAGTGCAATGTAGCAAACGCAGTTGCATCTGTCCACAGTGCCACACGCAGACTGTAATCTCGTTGTAACTCATCTAACAACCAGCCTCGGAATAACAATTCCTCAGCAAATCCGATGCCCAAAGCAACAAGTAAACCCTCAAAAACAACTTTCAGCAAAAAAACTTTCGGTTGTTGCCACACCAACCAACCCAACAAACTTTGTACCCCAAAAAGTATCAGAATATTAATTATCCCCAGAGCCAAGCCACGCAGTAAATCCACACCGTTTTGCCGCGTGAATTCTAAGCCATAATGCCTCAGAATTTGGGGCTGCTGGTAGACATATTTACCCCATAGTCTCAGGAGAAAAATAAATATTCCATATAACAATACCAAAGTCAATATACTTTCTAAGTTTGAATCATGCACTAGTAAGTATATTGGTGTAGCAAATGGCAACCATAGCAACAGTAAAGTCAAAATAAAAGCACCCAGCCTAATAGGGGCAGGGCGTTCAGCTAAATGGACAAGGTTTTTTTTCATACCAATGTTAAGTCACCAGTCAATACTCTATATTTCTACTAATGACCAATGACCAATGACCAATGACTATTCATCAGGTTCAATCGTGCTACTTAAACCGTGACTTTTCAATGTTTCGCAATAAAACTCAGCGTGTTCCAGGGCGCAAGTAATGACTAAAGCTAGCCCGTTAGTATGGGCTTCCATCATGATGCTCACAGCTTGGGGTTGGGTAAGGCTTGGTACAGTGGCTATTAGTGACTGTACAACATGCTCCATAGAGTTGTAGTCGTCGTTATGGAGCAAAACGCGATACCGAGGCGCGAGCTTGCGGGTTGTGGAAGGCTTTTGAATAGTTTCAACTGACACGGCTCTTTGCTCTTTTCTCGTTACTTCACTACAACAAAATCTCTGTTTTGCGATCGCTTAACAGTCGTTTACCTATTCTATAGTATTTCTGCTCAGATACTATGCTAGGAAAACTCTTTGCTGCCAGGGATTGGTTGTATTAGTTTTGCGTAGCCACTTGTGAGACAGATGTCTAAGACATGGCTGCCATAAGAGTGCTACCCTAATTTTACAGAAGCTTTCCTTAACGTAGCGCATTTTCACTTTTAAGATTAAGGAAGTTGCAAAATAATCCTTGCCCCTGCCCAAACTGCATAATGATAGACATGAGCCTAGATTTTCTTCAACCGGGACAAATTGTGTCTTTAAAGTATGGCGACAGAAATTTGTATGCAGAAGTTATTCAATTTGTAGTTTCCCGCCAGCTGTGCTGGGTGCGTCCTTTATTAATGGTCACGTGGACTCAAGAATCGCCGTTAATTACCGATTTGCGAGATGCATCTGACTTGCTTTGGCCTGCCAATTTATTTCGACCAGCTTTAGATACAGAAGTGATTACCTTCTTGAGCCAACTTTTAGCAAAAGAACCAAAAACTGAACCTGACTCAGTAGCCAAACAGCAACTCAATCAGTTTATTCACCAACTTTGGCAAGCATACCAAGATAGTTCTGAGTGCTAAGTGCTGAGTTTTTTACTTAGCAATGACTGGCGATTTACTATGAATGCACGATGTAGAGGTTCATTATCAAAGTTTACGCCACCTTAAATATTTAAATAATTAGCCTCATAGAAAAGTTTTTAAGTCAAGAATCTCTCGTCATAAACAAGTTTCATGGCTCTTTTTCAATCCCCATTACAAAACTTAATTACGTTAGCGTAACGGTAGCGAGTCTACTTATCCTTACAGAGAAGCAAGCTATCGAGAGCTTCTCTTAGAGAGAGAGCATCATGACGACGAATTACGAATTACAAATTATTTTAAAATCCCAGGCTAGGAACCAACTGGACTCGTCCAGCATCCATCTCTGCCATTAATAATTCTAAGGCTTCGTAATCAACATCAGAAATGTAACCAAGTTCCGTCAGTTCTGAGTTTATTTCATTTTCTATCTCAGGAGTTAGTTTTTTAATGTCAAGAGCTTTTTCTACCAATTTACGAATAGCGTACTGAGTTCTCATAAGTAATAACCCAACTGTAATATGATACTAATCATCCCAGATCAGTCTCAGTATAAAGAGTGATCCAAATACTAACTTGCTAGTGATATATATCACAATTTAATTAGTTAGATAGATAATTCGCTATGACTTTCCGGTATACCATTAGCAACGCTAAAGTGGGAGATTTAACCTACCGTTAAGACTTGGCTAAATTAGCTCTAGTTATAGACTAGGCAAGGTTTCTCAGCATAGTTACTGATAATTTGTCTGCTCTATGGCTGTCTATAGTTGATTGTTTTTGAACTGAGATAAAAAAAAAGTATATATAAACACATTTTAACCTGGAATTATAACAATCTTTAAACAGACATACTAAACCAATAAAGATTCAGCAAAGAGAGCTAAGACGTATGGTCGATGCAACAAAATAGAGTTTATGTTCAAATAATCTTTAGCTTGACGCTTCGACAATTCTCAACAGGATGTAACTATGCAAGCAGTGCTTAACTATCCCAAGATTGCAGTTATTCGCCCCCAAGGGTGTTTGAATGCTGCAAACGCCTTGGAATTTGAACGAGATATGACCACAGCGTTGGCACAAAATGGTATTTCCATCTTGGTAGTAGACCTAGCAGCAGTAGAATCCTTAGACAGTGCGGGGTTGATGGCATTGTTATCTACACACAAGCTGGCTCTTACTTTAGGACGGAGTTGCCAGCTTTGCGCTGTTGCTCCAACAATTAGAATTATTTTTGAACTGACGCAACTCGATAGGGTATTTGAAATATTAGACGGTGAAGCCGAGTTGTCCCAAATATAAATTTATGTAAAATCACAAAGGTTCGGGAAATTTAAGTGGAGTTTATGTAAAGGAGTTGTAAGTTGCAACGATAAACTCTGTTAGAAGACCTAATTCAATGCTAAGGTTGGGATTGAGTAGCTGTAATTAAGGTAGCTAGAAGATAGCACAGTGGTTGTTGCAGTTGAAAGATTAATAACGTCGGGTATTTCAAAACCAGCTCGTTACTTGGGTAACGAGCTGTTAGCAGTACATAAACCTTGGGATACGACAGCAATACATTGGGTTTTAACATACCCGGAAGTGTATGAAGTCGGTGCATCTAATTTAGGGCACATCATCCTTTATAACATTTTGAATGCCCAACCACGTCAATTGTGCGATCGCGCCTACCTCCCAGGAAAAGACCTGGCAGACAAACTACGCGAAACTAATACGCCATTGTTTGCGGTAGAGTCAAAGCGATCGCTAACAGAATTTGACATTTTAGGCTTTAGCCTCAGTTACGAACTGGGTGCAACTAATATCCTCGAAATGTTGAATTTGGCTGGAATTCCCTTGACGTGGAGAGAGAGGCAGGGGAGCAGAGGAGCAGAGGGGCAGGGGGGTAGGGAATCTACCGATACCCAGTCCTCATTTCCGTTGATTTTCGCTGGTGGGCAAACAGCGACATCAAATCCTGAACCTTACGCTGACTTTTTCGACTTTATCGCCCTTGGAGATGGAGAGGAACTACTGCCAGAAATTGGTTTGGTATTGGGAGAAGGCAAACAAGCAGGATTAAGTCGAGAACATCTGTTACTGGATTTGGCACAGATACCAGGCGTATATGTGCCTCAGTTTTACGACATGGCAAAGGATGGCTCAGTTCATCCTTGTCGCCTAGATGTGCCGAAGCGAATTCTGCGAAGGGTGGCAACTCCCATACCAGCATATTCCATTGGTTTAGTTCCTTATGTAGAAACGGTGCATGACCGTTTAACCATTGAGATTCGACGTGGTTGCACTCGTGGCTGTCGCTTCTGTCAACCAGGAATGCTGACTCGACCAGCACGGGATGTAGAACCCGATAAGGTTGTAGAAGCAATTGAACAGGGAATGCGGGCAACTGGTTACAATGAGTTTTCTCTACTATCTCTGAGTTGTTCTGATTATTTGTCCCTACCAGCAGTGGGGATGGAAATCAAAAATCGCTTAAAAAATGAAAACATTTCTCTGACTCTACCAAGCCAACGGGTAGACAGATTTGATGAGAATATTGCCAACATCCTTGGAGGTACGCGCCAAGGTGGACTAACTTTTGCTCCAGAAGCTGGTACTCAGCGGATGCGAGACATCGTAAATAAGGGTTTGACGAATGAAGAATTGTTGCGGGGAGTAAAAACCGCTTGGGAGCAAGGCTGGGATAAAATAAAGTTGTATTTTATGATTGGCTTGCCGGGTGAGACAGATGCTGATGTTTTGGGCATTGCCGAAACAGTAAGCTGGCTACAGCGAGAATGTCGAGGTAAGGGTAGAAAACCCCTAAACTTTAACCTGACAATTTCTAACTTTACGCCCAAGCCCCATACACCATTCCAGTGGCACTCAGTTTCTACCGCTGAATTTAAGCGTAAACAAAACTTGTTACGGCAAGAATTCCGCCGAATCAAGGCAGTGAAGGTAAATTTTACTGATGTCCGCATTTCGGCAATGGAAGATTTTGTGGGACGAGGCGATCGCAATTTGAGCAAAGTCGTCCGCCGTGCCTGGGAATTGGGAGCAGGTATGGATTCCTGGTATGAAAATTTAGATCAAGCTTTTAGTGCTTGGGGGTCTGCGATCGCCCAAGCCGATCTAGATTGGAAATACCGTCAAATAGAGAATGGTGAATGGAATTTATTTCATGTCCAAGAGCAGAAGAGATCGAAAGATGCGGAAAATGACCAATTCTTAACTCCTAACTCCTCACTCCCTAGTACAGACACGATTAATCGCGTCCCTCCCCACTCCCTCGATATTCCCCTGCCTTGGGATCATATTGATACCGGGATTGACAAAAAGTGGCTCCAAGAAGACTTGCAACGTGCCTTAGAAGCTGCAATTGTACCCGATTGCTCCTTTGAAGGTTGTTCTCACTGTGGCGTCTGTGGCACAGACTTTGGGCATAACATCGTGATTGAATCACCTGCTATCCCACAATTCGCTGGTGAGTTTGTCCCCAACACAACAAAGGCGCAAAGACTGCGACTTTGGTTTGGTAAACAGGGTAACATGGCTTTGATGAGTCATCTGGATTTAATTCGTCTCTTTGACCGAGTTGTGCGGCGAGCAGGCTTACCAATCGCTTTCACTGGTGGATTTCATCCAATGCCGCGGATTTCTCTAGCAACTGCTTTGGCTTTAGGGGCTACTAGCAGCGGTGAAATTGCAGATTTTGAGTTAACTGTGCCAATGGAAATTGATACTTTCCAAGAACAGTTGGCTCGTGAAATGCCCACAGACATACCTATATATAATGTGGAGCAGATAGATTTAAAAGCTAGTGCCGCTACCCAACTGCTAGAGTCCGCAGAGTATTTGATTACTGTAGCAGCACTTGCAGAAACAACACCCATACAATGGCAAAACTGGATTGATACAATCAAAGCGAAAGAGGAACTTTGGTACGAGCAAATAACTAAGTCAGGCAAGAGCCAGTTAATAAATCTGCGCGATCGCTTATTTGAACTGGAATTAGTAGAAACCTCCAATAGCAAAGCAGAATCTATGTCATCTGTGATCCGTTATCTAGGTAGCTATCGCCAGGACGGTTTGCTGTTGCGTCCTGAACAAATTCTGTTTATGCTAGAGACAGTGGCTAATGTAGAATTCCAACTCCTACACATCCACCGCAATCGGCTAATTTTAGGGGTATAATCCCTGTAGGGCAACTTGCTAGTAGTTGTCCTAACATTGCATTTAATATGAATTGATTTTTAGCAAGGTTGCGTTAGAATGGGTTGAAGAGAAATTTTCTGGCGCTGCATTGAATTAGCTGGTTCACTACCCTGGTATTCAGGGGGCGAAAGCAAAGATATTAGAGTGCAACTTCTAGGATTTTATCCCAGACAAACAAAAAGCAGATTAAAGAATGCACACTCTCTCTATAGCTACCTTGTGAATCAGTAACTAACAGCAGGCTCGGTTAGCTTCTCCAAATTCATGCTTTTGAAACAACTGCTGAATGTCTAATCCACGTAGTGCCTAAGAGCTAGTGCATTACTTTTTAGAGTTAAAGCAACTGCTGTCGGTTATGCCGACTTGTAGACTTTCACAGACGCGCAAAGCGCGGCTTGTCTTAGGCTAGAGCGGCTCAAGGCAGGGTAGCAACTGGCGCTGCTGAGTATAACCCTAAGATAAATCCGGGGAATGGAAAATAGAAATAGTTTCTTTTTCTTCACGAATTCAGTAGGTTACTATCAAATGAAGCGTCCTGAGTTAAAATGCTCACTCAGGATTTAGAACTTTCAACTCAGAACTCTCTTAATTGAGGGTATTGCATCACAAATCAACCACGGACGGTTGATTTAATTGCTTAAACGATATGCAGCCGTTCTGGAATAATCAGCCGTGGAAACGCTCTTAAGAGCGCCAATAGCTATTTAACTTAGAAGCTCAGATTTGCGATTTTTATTATCAGTAGCGCCTTTTGAGGGTTGTGAGGGCAGCAAAAGTATAATATCAAACCGAGAAAATACTAATAATTAAAACTGATGCGGAGACGCAGGGAGTTTTGAATTACAAGTAATTAACCGGACTTGATACAACAAACCTCAAACCTGTAAGTGCTGCCAATTTTTGAGGAAATTGAATGCCGAAACAAATTATCATCGCGGAGCAGCACCAAATTGCTGCGGTTTTTTCTGAAGATCAAATACAGGAACTCGTTGTTGCTACAGGTCATCATCAAATAGGTGATATCTACTTAGGAGTAGTAGAAAACGTCTTGCCTGGGATAGATGCGGCTTTTGTCAATATAGGCGACCCAGAGCGCAACGGTTTTATTCACGTCACCGACTTGGGGCCATTGAAGCTCAAGCGTACCGCAGCGGCAATTACAGAACTACTTGCACCACAACAGAAAGTTTTGGTGCAAGTAATGAAAGAGCCAACGGGGACAAAAGGGCCCAGACTCACGGGTAATATCACCTTACCTGGACGCTACGTAGTACTGATGCCATACGGTAGGGGCGTAAATTTATCCCGACGAATTAAAAGTGAAAGTGAGCGCAACCGCTTACGGGCATTAGCGATTTTGGTCAAACCGGCGGGAATGGGTTTGCTTGTGCGTACAGAAGCAGAAGGCAAACCCGAAGAAGCAATTATGGAAGATTTGGAGTTGCTGCAAAAGCAGTGGGAGGCCATTCAGCAGGAAGCCCATTCTACCCGTGCTCCAGCACTGCTCAACCGAGACGATGATTTTATTCAGCGCGTATTGCGGGATATGTACGGCGCGGATGTAAATCGGATTGTCGTAGATTCCAGTACTGGTTTGAAACGCGTCAAACAGTACTTGCAGAATTGGAGTGGTGGTCAAACACCGCAGGGATTGTTGATTGACCATCATCGCGATCGCTCCCCAATTTTAGAATACTTCCGCATCACTGCTGCCATTAGAGAAGCTCTGAAACCAAGGGTAGACTTACCTTCTGGAGGTTACATCATCATCGAGCCGACGGAGGCATTAACCGTAATCGATGTTAACTCAGGTTCCTTCACGCGATCGGCAACAGCTAGAGAAACAGTTTTGTGGACAAACTGCGAAGCGGCAACAGAAATTGCTCGCCAGTTGCGTCTACGGAATATCGCCGGAGTGATCGTTGTTGATTTTATCGATATGGAATCGCGACGTGACCAATTACAAGTTCTCGAACACTTTAATAAAGCACTCAAAGCAGACAAAGCTCGTCCCCAGATTGCCCAACTTACTGAACTGGGTCTAGTAGAACTGACTCGCAAACGTCAGGGTCAAAATATTTACGAATTGTTTGGTGAAACTTGCCCAACCTGTGGTGGTTTAGGACATACCGTGCGTCTGCCTGGAGAAATCGAAAACCGATTACCGATACCGGCAGAGACACCAGAGCGCGAACGTTTTGTATCCTTACCTCACCGAGAACCACGTCAGCCATCTGCCCGCACCCCTGAACCACGAGAAACATACGATGGATTTGGGGAAGCATTTGACGGCGACTCGGAATTGAGTAACCTAAATCTGATCAATCATCCTAGTTATCAAGAGCTTAATGATAAGCGTCGTACCCGCACTCGCCGCAGTCGCATTGGTGTCAATGGGTTAAACGGGAAAGATGAAGCTCGGGTTGTTCCCAATCCACTGGCTTTTGTCAACGAGCCAGACTTAGACCTTGATATGGAACCAGAACTAGGAGTTGCACCAGAAATTCCCTCACCCACCCTTGGTAAACCAGGTTGGAGTGAAAGAGTAGAGCGCACTAAAATCATCAAGGCAGAACCAGTTAAACCAGTGGTAGAACCACCGGAGATTAGAACTGTAGAAATGAGCCTCCAAGAACAGGATATGTTTGCCTTGATGGGCATATCTCCCTTGGTGAAGTTAGAGCAAGAGGTTAAAAATACCAAGTCTGTGATTATTAATGTGATTCAGCCCGGTCAATTGCCAACGACCCCAACTGAATCAACCTCAGAATCAACTATTGTCCAAAAAGCAATACCTGAAATAACCGCTATTGTCCAAAAGGCAATACCTGAAATAACTCCTATTCCACAAAAAGCAACACCTGAAATAACCGCAAGCAAAATACCGACACCAAAAGTTATTGAACCAGAACAAAAATCTTTGATCGAAGAGACAACTGAATCACCAGAGTTAACTGTGAAGCCTTCGGGACGCTTGTCTGCGAAAGCCGCAGCCGCGAACGAGATCGCAGATGAAAGCGAAGCTAATAGTAGCGCTACTGCCAGCCGTCGCCGCCGTCGTCGTTCCTCAGCGATCGAGGATAATTAATTTGCTTTATGGTAGAAACATCGCCAACGCCTTTGGAAAAATCCACTTGGCTAGAGTTTTCTAGCTTGTCAGGGATTCCAGGGTTGGTTGCAGGTGTGGATGAAGTAGGGCGAGGTGCTTTATTTGGCCCTGTGGTGGCGGCAGCAGTGATTCTACCAGATCACGCTTTGCCAATACTAATGGCAGCTAAAATTAAAGACAGTAAAAAGTTATCTAGTTCTCGAAGAACTCAGCTAGCGCAGCAAATTTGCGAGCTGGCTATAGACTGGAAAATTGGATTTGCTTCTACTGCCGAAATTGACAAGATAAATATTTTGCAAGCGACGCTATTAGCAATGAAGCGGGCTGTGCTGAAGTTAAAGGTACAGCCTGAAATTTGCTTGGTTGATGGCAATCAGTTGATAAAAGACTTGCTATTGCCACAACAAACAATAGTTAAAGGAGACGAGCGATCGCTTGCTATTGCTTCTGCTAGTATTGTTGCTAAGGTTTGGCGTGACGATTTGGTACTGCGTCTGGCATTAAAATACCCTATGTACAACCTAGAAAGTAACAAGGGTTATGGTAGTCAGCGGCATTTGCTGGCTTTGCAACAATACGGGCCTTCGCCTCTGCATCGTCAGTCTTTTCGTCCTTGCCAAATCAAACGCCTGAGTGTTGAGTGATTGAAGAAGAATACAGAATACAGAATTCAGAATTCAGAATAAATTAGTCGGGGATTCAGTCGTGCCACTAATTACAGAATTAAATTTTGACTCCTGAATTCTGTTTGTTAAAAAATTACTCAGCATTCAGGATTGGCAATTCATTACTATCACCATCAAGTTCTTTATCTTTGGTTTGTGATATCACCCAGTAGCGATAATCCGCCAAAAGTTGATTTAATAACCGTTGTTTGACCGACAACAGCACACTTTTAAGCAGACCATTTCCAGTAGCTTCTAAAATCGGCTTAGGCGTGAAGGAAAATGGCGGCGGGAAATCCACCAGCACTTCTAAATCAGCTTTTCCTTGCAGGCGAGTGCCAGTGCTAAACTCTTTGGGAGACAAATAGCCTTTTAAATTGAGAGCAAAGCGCTGGTTAATATACTCGAAACCCAGGATTTCACAACCTAGCGATCGCAAATAAATTATTCCATTTGATTCTGCCCAAACTCTCATATCCACAGTAGGTTGAATACTTAGTGACATAAAAGTTAGTGGGCGCATTTTCAAGCGAAATACCTCCTCAGAAACCTGCTGAATCCGGCTATTGTCAACCAAAGCCTTAACTAGACGTTGAGGCTGACGCAAGTAGTGCTGAATGGGAATAGGCTGCTCTGGAACAGCGATTTCAACCGATTGGGAGGCAGTAAACCGGGTAGCCATGAGCGAATAAAAATATCTGTTTCTTAATTTTAATATTTTTTAACAACTTAGTTCTGATTATGAGAAAAGTATAAAATTTATTGACCATAAAAATGATTGTTGTTTCTCAACTATCCATCATTAGCAAAAAGTTGGTACTCCCATTACTATCTTTAGTTCAATAAATATACATTAGGAATTGACTCTTGACACAAAAATCAAAATGTGCATCATTTTTTATACAGAAACTAATATAATTCTTTTGAAATCTTCAGAGAAATTTAGCAAAAAAACTGCCAGGAAATCTATCTGAAAAAAGACTGATTTCCATGACTTGTTTTCCTGGATACATATTTCTGTCTATTTCTTTAGTGCGTAAATTTTAGATATATTTGCCAAGACGAAAATACCATACCTCTATTTACTGATTAAACTCGTAACTTAAGGCTAAAGGCATGACTCTATCCATCGCACATTTAGGGCCTCCTGGCACTTACGCAGAACAAGCAACTATTTTTTATGTCAACTGGTTGAGCAAAAGTACGGGAATTGAAGCTATATTATGCCCTTATCCCAGTATTTCCCAATCACTACACGCCGTTGCTGATGGTCAAGCCCAGTTGGCTGTTGTGCCAGTGGAAAATTCTATTGAAGGGAGTGTAACCACAACACTGGATACACTCTGGCAATTAGACAGTCTGCGAATTCAATTGGCTTTGGTATTACCCATTGCCCATATGTTAATTTCCTGCGCGTCTAATTTAGATAAGATAAAAACTGTTTACTCTCACCCGCAAGCTTTGGCACAATGTCAGGGATGGTTAGAGCGGTTTCTGCCGACTGCACAAATTATTCCCAGCAATTCTACAACCGAAGCATTACAGCGATTAGGGCAAGATACAACAACGGCAGCGATCGCTTCTAGTAGAGCTGCTCAACTCTACAAATTACCCATACTTGCTAGTTGCATTAACGACTATCCAGAAAACTTTACTCGTTTTTGGGTAGTCAGTCATGGCGAAGCTAATGCTGGATACCAGACATCAAAAGCGTCTGCTAGTCACACATCGCTGGCTTTTAGTATGCCTGCCAACACACCGGGAGCACTAGTCAAGCCTTTGCAAATATTTGCTCAACTAGGAATTAACCTCAGCCGAATTGAATCTCGTCCGACGAAGCGATCGCTAGGCGAATATTTATTTTTTATGGATTTAGAAGCGGATGCCAAGGAGGCACAGATGCAATCTGCTTTAGCAGAATTAACTACCCACACAGAGATTTTAAAAATTCTTGGTGCTTACAATGTTTTATCGATCAGCACTGTTACTTGAGAAGTTAAGAGTTATCAGTGATTCAGTTAGGGAATATAAATTATAAGTTGCCAATCTTTTATTTTTTGTTATTTCTTCCTAATTCCTAACTCCTCACTCCTAATTTTTAACTCCTCACTTTTCATTAAATGTGTCTTTGAGAACAGCACGAGCTGCTAAGTGATTACGAGTAGAGGTCAAAATTTCTGCTTCTCGCTCTAGACGAGTTGCAGTATCTTGCATTTCTAGCAAGAGCTGCTGCTCTGGAGCGACACCGTAAAGGTTACTAGCTACCCAATAAGATAACTCTGTTGGTAGGTCAGGCAAATCTTCTGGCAGTTCGATATTTTGTTCAGTTAACTTGGCTGACAAACGCACAACATCTCGCAGTAGTTGTTCTACTTCAGAAGATAAAGGTCGCAAATCTTTAGTAGGTGGTTGGTCTTCAATCCACTCTACTAAGCCAACACGGTATGGCTTCTCACGAACATATTCTAATACACGAAATCTTTGCTGTCCTAAAGTCAACATCTTGATCCGATCATCTGGCAGCCGTTGGTGATGAATAATTTCAGCACAGCAACCTGTGCTTGCAATTGTACCCTTGACTGGATCGAACATCAAAACACCGAACCTGCGATCGCTCTCCAAAATCGTGTTCATCATGATTCGGTAGCGAAATTCAAAGATGTGCAGGGGTAATGGCCTTGTAGGAAACAGAACTACTTCGGGTAACGGGAACAGAGGTAGTTCGCGAACTGCAATTTTAGAAGATGATGTCATTGTTACCTTAGTATAAACTTAATCTTTAAAATTTTCCTTTTCTCTGCTTTTCCCGTATTTTGTCTACATTCTATCATTTGTTTCCTAGCTAAATAAAAGCCCTGAGATATATTTCTTCAGGGCTATGTAAATATTAATACTAATGTAATTTGTCTTTTGTCCTTCGTCCTTTGTCTTTTCTGATGACAAATGACCAATGACTAATGACTAAATTAAAGTTTGACTTCGATATCTACGCCCGATGGTAGATCCAATTTCATCAGGGCATCAATAGTCTTAGAAGAGGGTTGGTAAATGTCAATAATCCGGCGATGAGTACGGGTTTCAAAGTGTTCCCGTGAATCTTTATCTACGTGAGGCGATCGCAACACACAATAGATCCGGCGTTTTGTTGGTAAAGGAATTGGGCCTATGGCTGTAGCGTTGGTGCGGTTAGCTGTGTCTACAATCTTCTCGCAAGATGTATCCAATAAGCGCCTATCAAAGGCCTGTAAACGAATTCTAATCTTCTGCTGCTGTAGAGTTGCCATCTTTAATTTTCCAGGTTCTGCGTAATTAGGGGAGTATTTACAGGTTAAAGGTTACAAGTTATAGGTTACAGAAAACTATTGCCTGTCCCCTGTAACCTATTACCTTATTTATAGGGGGAAGAGAAAGGAGCAGAGAGGCAAAATAAATACCATCTCTGCTCCTTCGTTATGAGCAAAAAGGTGCTTGCTACTTGATAATTTTTGAAACGACACCAGCACCGATGGTGCGACCGCCTTCGCGGATAGCGAAGCGCATTCCTTGTTCAATAGCGATCGCGTTGATCAATTCTACTGTCATCTTGATGCGATCGCCTGGCATCACCATTTCTACTTCTTTACCTTCATCGGAAGTGTAGGCTTTGATAGTACCAGTTACATCGGTTGTCCGCACGTAGAACTGGGGACGGTAGCCAGCGAAAAATGGAGTCTTACGACCACCTTCTTTTTCTGTTAGGACGTACACCTCACCTTCAAATTCATTATGAGGTTTAATTGAACCTGGTTTGGCAATTACCATACCCCGTTCAATATCAGCCTTCTGGATACCCCGAAGTAGTACGCCAGCGTTATCTCCAGCCATACCTTGCTCAAGACTCTTCTTGAACATTTCAATCCCAGTTACGGTAGTAGCACGAGTATCTCTGATACCCACTAGTTCAACGTTATCGCCAACTTTGACTACACCCCGTTCAATCCGACCAGTGGCGACAGTACCACGACCTGTGATTGAGAACACGTCTTCTACAGCCATCAAGAAGGGTTTATCAACATCCCGCTCAGGTGTGGGGATGTAAGAATCTACAGCATCCATCAGTTCATAGATTTTATCTACCCAAGGATTTTCACCACGTTGGGTCTTGGGATTCTTGGTCATTGCTTCCAGAGCTTGCAGACCAGAGCCTTTGATAATAGGGATATCATCGCCAGGGAAATCGTAGCTAGAAAGCAGTTCTCTAAGTTCTAGTTCTACTAGTTCCAAGAGTTCTGGGTCATCCATCAAATCTTCTTTGTTCAAGAAGACAACCAGACTGGGAACGCCTACCTGTTTTGCCAACAGGATGTGTTCGCGGGTTTGGGGCATAGGACCATCGGTAGCAGCAACTACGAGGATACCTCCGTCCATCTGAGCAGCACCGGTGATCATGTTTTTCACATAGTCAGCGTGTCCTGGACAGTCTACGTGAGCATAGTGTCTATTTGCAGTTTCATACTCTACGTGAGCGGTATTGATGGTAATACCCCGTGCCTTTTCTTCTGGGGCATTATCAATTTGGTCGTAGCCTTTGGCTACAGCCTGACCCATCGCTGCCAAGGTCATGGTGATGGCTGCTGTCAAGGTAGTTTTACCGTGGTCAACGTGGCCAACTGTACCGATATTAATGTGGGGTTTATTCCTTTCAAACTTTGCGCGTGCCATGAATACTCATTTCCTTATTTTAACTAAGCGTTCCCTTTGCTTTTTGCAATGATAGTTTCAGCTACGCTGCGAGGCACCTCTTCGTAGTGGCTGAACTCCATCGTGAAGATACCCCGACCTTGCGTTTTTGACCGGATATCAGTGGCGTAGCCAAACATGGTCGCCAGTGGAACTTTGGATGCGACCTTAGCAAGTCCCTGTTCGGTGCTTTGGCTTTCAATCTGCCCTCGGCGGGCGATGAGGTCGCCAATGACGTTCCCGATATAGTCTTCAGGAACTTCAACCTCAACTTTCATCATAGGCTCTAAGAGGACGGGTGAAGCTTTCAGCACAGCCTCTTTCATCGCCATTGAGCCAGCGATTTTAAAAGCCATTTCCGAAGAGTCTACATCGTGGTATGACCCATCAATTAGCGTCGCTTTGACGTCAATTAACGGATATCCAGCTAGAACACCGGATTCGCAGCTTTCTTTCATCCCTTGTTCTGCGGGGCCAACATACTCTTTAGGTACTGAACCACCGGCAATTTTGGAGACGAATTCAAAGCCAGTACCGGGATCTCCAGGCTCCAAATTGATCACAACGTGACCGTATTGACCTTTACCACCACTTTGGCGAATGAATTTGCCCTCAACTTTGTTCACAGCTTTCCGAATTGTTTCTCGGTAAGCTACTTGGGGCGCACCTACATTCGCTTCCACCTTAAATTCTCGTAACATCCGGTCTACTAGAATTTCTAGGTGTAGCTCTCCCATCCCCGCGATCACGGTTTGGTTTGTTTCCGGATCGACGCGGACACGGAATGTGGGGTCTTCTTCGGAGAGAGATTGCAGAGCCTTGGACAACTTGTCCATGTCGTTCTTGGTTTTGGGTTCAACCGCCACGGAGATTACAGGCTCAGGAATGAATAGGGATTCCAGAATTACTGGCGATCCATCATCACAGAGCGTGTCACCTGTCAAGGTGTCTTTCAATCCCAGAGCTGCTCCTAAATCACCCGCTCGCAGTTCATCGACATCTTGCCGATCATCTGCCTTCATTAGAACTAAGCGGGAAATCCGTTCTTTTTTATTCTTACTAGCGTTGAGAACGTAGCTGCCCTTTTTCAGGACACCAGAATAAACACGAACAAATGTCAGGCGACCGTAAGGGTCAGCCATAATCTTGAATGCCAGAGCTGCTAGAGGTTCGTTGTCATCAGCCCGCCGCTCAACAGTATCGCCATTTGGCAGTAAGCCTTGAATTGGCGGTACTTCACTTGGCGCAGGCAGGTAATCGACAACTGCATCGAGCATCAATTGCACGCCTTTGTTTTTGAATGCCGAACCGCAAAGTACTGGTACAATTGTCCCCGCAATTGTGCCTTTACGCAGGGCAGTCCGAACTTCCTGTTCTGTAAGTTCTTCTCCCTCGAAGTACTTAGCCATCAGAGCATCATCGGTTTCTGCCGCTGCTTCTATTAGCTTGGTGCGGAATTCGTCTACCTGAGCTTGCAATGCTTCGGGGATATCAGTTTCCTGAATATCGGTTCCTTGGTCATTAGCGTAAATATACGCACGTTGCCGTACTAGGTCAACAATACCTTGGAAGTCGTTTTCACTACCAATTGGTAGTTGAATAGCGATCGCATTCGCCCGCAGGCGATCGCGGATTTGCTCGTGAACTTTATAAAAGTTCGCTCCGGTGCGATCCATTTTGTTAATAAAGGCTATCCGAGGAACTTTGTAGCGTTCTGCTTGCCGCCACACTGTCTCGGACTGCGGTTGCACGCCGCCCACAGAACAAAATACCGCGATTACACCATCCAACACACGCATGGAACGCTCAACTTCAATTGTGAAGTCTACGTGACCCGGAGTATCGATAATGTTAATTTGATGATCTTTCCAACTGGTACTGATTGCAGCGGCAGTAATGGTAATTCCTCGCTCCCGCTCCTGATCCATCCAGTCTGTGACGGCAGTTCCTTCATGAACTTCGCCAATTTTATGAATTATCCCAGAGTAAAATAATATTCTCTCTGTTGTTGTTGTTTTGCCCGCATCTATATGCGCCGCAATACCAATGTTGCGTACTTTCTCTAGCGGGATCGTGCGTGCCACAGCTACCTCCTATAGTTTTTGCCTCATGATATCTTGTATATTACTCTTTGTTAAGATTCTATACTTTTACGGAAAACCGTCTTTGTTTTGTAAATCCACGATATACCGCTTCGGCAAGGCGATATATCGCTTTTCTACTTAGTAACGATAGTGTGCGAATGCTTTGTTAGCTTCCGCCATCCGGTGCGTTTCTTCACGTTTCCGAATGGCATTGCCAGTCTCATTGGCAGCATCCATCAACTCATTTGCCAGTTTGCTTGCCATTGTCCGGCCTGGTCTAGAGCGGGAATATTGCACTAACCAACGCAGTGCTAGGGTAGTGCCCCGTTCTGTACGCACTTCCATTGGTACTTGGTAGGTTGCTCCACCTACTCGTCGAGCTTTTACTTCTACTAAAGGCGTGGCATTTCGCACTGCTCTTTCAAAGGTTTCCAAAGCACCAGCACCAGTGCGTTCCTCAATAGTTTTTAATGCATCATAAACAATACGTGCGGCAAGTGATTTTTTGCCATGACGCATGATCCGTCTGATAATCATGCTCACAAGGCGACTGTTATATACGGAGTCAGACGGAACTGGGCGCCTTTGAATAACACCACGACGAGACATACTTCACCTTTAATTCGGAATTGGCAACGAAATTATATGCTATCAGACACCGGAAACTAAAAGCTGTGGAATCCAACCCTCAGACTTTCTCAATTTTGTTTTCGACTGTTGCAGCAAGGCTGACCTGTTGACTGCCGATTTTGGATTAGAGTTTTTGGTAAATGTTCCGACCACAAGGATTGGAAAAAATCAAAAGTCTT
>NZ_JAWJTF010000327.1:0-2197 GCF_048836525.1 Nostoc sp. CALU 546 | reverse complement strand
TTGAAAAATGGACTAACTGTGGTAGTGTCGCCGTTAATTGCTTTGATGCAAGACCAAGTAGAAGCACTGCGAAATAATAATATTAACGCGACATTTCTCAATAGTAGTTTGAATCCTTACAAGGTGCGATCGCGGGAAGAAGCCATCCTCAACGGTAAAGTAAAATTACTCTACGTCGCCCCTGAACGCCTCTTGAGTGAAAGGTTTCTGCCGTTTCTCGATTTAGTTAAAGAAAAAATCGGGATTTCTAGCTTCGCTATTGATGAAGCGCACTGCGTTTCGGAATGGGGACACGATTTTCGTCCAGAATATCGCCAGTTGAAATCTCTGCGAAAACGCTATCCTGATGTTCCTACGGTCGCCCTCACCGCCACAGCAACCGATCGCGTCCGTAGTGATATTATTCAACAACTAGGACTAAAGCAACCTAGCATCCATCTTGCTAGCTTTAATCGTGAAAATCTTTATTACGAAGTTCGTCCTAAAACTAAATATGCTTACGCTGAATTGTTAGAACTAATTCGAGAAACTGAAGGTTCGACAATTATTTATTCTTTAACTCGTAAAAAAGTTGATGAACTCACTTTTAAACTCCAAAATGATAAAATTGGTGTTCTGCCTTATCACGCCGGATTAACTGATGAGGAACGTAGTAGTAATCAAACGCGATTTATTCGAGATGATGTCCGGGTGATGGTGGCAACAGTTGCCTTTGGGATGGGAATTAATAAACCCGATGTGCGGCTGGTAGTTCATTTTGATATGCCCAGAAATATAGAAAGTTATTATCAAGAATCGGGTCGAGCCGGGAGAGACGGAGAACCATCTCGGTGTACAATATTTTTCAGCTTTGGTGATGTTAAAACAATTGAATGGAGTATCGATCAAAAAACTGATCCTCAAGAACAGTTGATTGCAAAACAACAACTGCGACAAATGATCGATTACGCTGAAGGCACTGATTGTCGGCGAACGATTCAACTGGGTTATTTTGGCGAAAGGTTCCCTGGGAATTGCGGTAACTGTGACAATTGTCGTCATCCCAAACCCATGCAAGATTGGACAATTGAAGCCATGAAGTTTTTATCTTGTGTGGCGCGTTGCAAAGAAAGGTTTGGGATGGCATACATAATTGATGTGTTGCGAGGGGCAAAAAAAGACAAAATTCTCCAGTACGAACACGATAAACTTTCTACTTATGGTATTGGTAAAGATAGAACTCTAGATGAATGGCGAATGTTAGGGCGATCGCTTTTACATCAAGGGTTAATAGAACAAAGTAGCGATGGGTACTCAGTTTTAAAACTAAATGCCTTAAGTTGGGAAGTAATGCGAAAACAACGCACAGTTTCCCTAGCTGTAACCACAGTTCAAAAGATCGCCTGGGAACAGGGGAGTGAAAAAGCAGAAGAGGCAGAGGTATTATTACAGAAATTGCGATCGCTCCGTAAACAATTAGCTGATGAGCAATCTGTTCCACCTTACGTCATCTTCCACGATTCCACTTTAAAATTGATGGTACAGGTGCAACCCCAAAACTTAGCTGAATTTGCCAAACTTTCTGGTGTAGGTAGTCACAAACTCGCTCAATATGGCGAAAAGTTTATTACAGAAATTCGCGCCTACCGCCAAGAAAAAGGTTTGCAAAATAAATCGGCTACTTCCGTATCTTCTGCCAAATCATCTTCTTCTTACACCGAATTACAAACATTACAATTGCATCAACAAGGTTTAAACATCGCTCAAATTGCCCAAAAACGCAACCTTAGTCCGGCAACAGTTAGCACTCATCTAGAAAAACTAATTGAGAAAAATCAGCCAGTTGATTTAAATCAATTAGTACCTTTAGAACATCAACAAAAAATTTGGCAAGTTTTAGAAGTACTCGGTGACATTTCTCTCACTCCCATCAAAGAACAACTAGGCGAAAGCTACACTTTTGATGAAATTCGTTTAGTACGGAGTAAGTGGCGACGTGAAAATCGCAAGTGATGATTTGCTAAGGACGAGTAATACAAAGCAAAACAATTATTGTTTCATTATGAATGACAATAAAAAAATGAACGAGGGAGAGAAATCAAAACTCGCAAATCTGCCAAAATCAATACGTTTTGCATTTTATTTGGTGCATTTTGTTTAAGTCTTACTATTTGCTCATATATTTGTTTTTTGAAAAACTAGATAAGGAAGCTAAACT
>NZ_JAWJTF010000326.1:0-2216 GCF_048836525.1 Nostoc sp. CALU 546 | reverse complement strand
CGCTGAAGTTGATCGCAGACTATTTCTAAACGCTGATTGGTTTCTCGCAGATTGATTTCTCGGTTCGCTAACTCTCGCTCCAGTTGATAGAAAAGATGAACTGCAAACAAAGCTGCGATCGTTCCAAATACAACAGAAATACACAATACAATCCAGGTAATTTGCCGATAAAAATCTTGATGTTGTATGCGTTGTACTAATAATTCTTCCTCGGTTTGAGCGAAGCGATCTATTTCTTGACGCGCCTGATCCATCGTTAATTTCCCTTCCTCCAACCACTCATAAAGGGACGCTACGGGAACCAAGGTATCAGTTTGTCCACGAATTCGTTTCAGTTCTCGCTGTAAGGTTAATTTCTGCTGAAATATTTCTAAATTATCATCAACCAGTGTGCGAATTTTTTTAATTTGCTGGGTTTGTTGGGCATTGTCTTGTACCAGTTTTTCTAATCGATTCAAGGATGGAGGAATAATTGTCTGAGCTTGCTTATAAGGAGCTAAAAATTCCTCCCGTTGAGTTAACCCATAACCTCGAACTCCAGTTTCAGCATCAATCAAGGCGTTGAGAAGCTGTTTTGTTTCTAGCCGTACTGTTTGAGTATGCTGCACCCAGGTTTCATCTTCTACCAGACTGGCTTTTAGCCAAGCAAAGGCTGATAGAGCCATAAACAAGCAGGTTATGGGAATGGCAACGATCGCTGTTCCCCGTACTCGAATTG
Organism: Nostoc sp. CALU 546; assembly: GCF_048836525.1. NCBI lineage: Bacteria > Bacillati > Cyanobacteriota > Cyanophyceae > Nostocales > Nostocaceae > Nostoc > Nostoc sp. CALU 546. The sequence continues at coordinate 1,498 of NZ_JAWJTF010000326.1, read as the reverse complement.
GCAAAGTTTGCCAGCTTTGATAGAGCCGTTGAACCCGATAAGCCATAGATTACCCCGCAGGAGGTTCTAAACGATAGCCAGTGCCATAAACGGTTTCAATCCAAGTTTCTACACCAATCTCGCGCAGTCGTTGACGCAAGCGTTTTACACGAGCAACTACGGCATTACTCTCAGGTTCTTGTCCCCATTCCCAGAGTGCCTGTTCGATCTGATCGTGGGTGAGAATTTGCCGAGGATGGCGCATCATGTACTCTAGTAATTGAAAATCTCGGCTTTTCAATTTCAAGCTACTGCTTCCCCATTCCAGGCGCATGGTGTCGAGATGGAGCGATAGCCCGTTGACTTGCAAAGCATCACCACACCACAGGGGCGATCGCCGTCGCAATGCCCGCACCCGTGCCAGTAATTCTTCAATATCTACAGGTTTGACAAGGTAATCATCGGCTCCGGCATCTAGCCCCATCACTTTATCGACAGTGGTATCTTTTGCCGTCAACATCAAGATAGGAGACGCTTTTCCTGCTTGACGATACTGTTTGCACAGAAAGATACCATCTTCATCAGGCAACATCCAGTCAAAAATCAGCAGATCGTAATCTTTTTCACCCATCAACCATTGGGCTGTTGCCCCATCTTCGACGGCATCCACAATATGCCCTGAACGAGCCAAGGCGTCATGGAGCGGTTCTATTTGCTCTGGATCGTCTTCTACTAGCAAAATCCGCATTGTTCAATTGCAGCTAGTTGGGAATGGGGAATGGGGAATTGGGTTTTAGCATAGTTTGATTTTAGAGTGCCAACTTAACTTTCACGCAGCTAAAATATCTCAAAAAAAGCGTCATCTAATTCATAACCTAGCATTTGGGCCATGGATTTCAGGCGCGAGAGACTGGGGATGTCTTGCTGTTTGAGCCAATCACCTAAGACAAAGATTTTGTGCATTAAAAATATCTCTAAGGCTTCAGGATTGTACTGAATGCCTTCTTTGGAACTGAATTGGTGTGGTACTAGCATGGCGGCATAACGAGCAAATTCTCCAGCTTTCCAATCTAGTAAAAATGCTAACCAGGGGTATTTGGCATCTAGGCGCACAAACCACAGCCGGATTTCTGGAATTTCTGATAGTTCCCGTGGATCGTCAGGTTCAAGATCGTAATTGATATCAAAGCGTAGTTGCTGTTCATGGGATGCAATCCCATCTTGCAGCAGTTGTTCAAGCACCGTTGACGCAGGAGATATATCCAGATTGTTAATCAGGTCATTATTGAGTGCGATCGCAATTGTCTTTGACTCAGCAGCCACTTTCTTTTTGCTCAACTTTAGGATCGACAATCTACAGTAGCAGCTTTCAGGGCTTGACGCTAGATTGACCTTTAGGATCACAAAGTCTTGTTCACAAATCAATTAGTATTTACTGATACTTTTTTGCTGATAATTTGGTCAACCTATACAAGGTTTAGATTCAAGTCAGAGCTTCTCAAGTTTTGAGGGTTTGTAG
>NZ_JAWJTF010000298.1:0-2502 GCF_048836525.1 Nostoc sp. CALU 546 | reverse complement strand
GAAGTTTTAGAAATAATTCATGCATTAGAATTCAGACGAGAAATACCATTAAAGTATTCTTATAAAGGTAGAGGCGCAAACATCTGGAATGAGTTTTATCTCAAATATCTTATTCCTACATGGTATCGAACATCAAATGTAGAAATTGAACTTTTAAAGAATAACTTTCAATACTTGAATGACAATATTCAAAATGGTAAAAAAGTCAATATTGTAGATGTAGGTGCAGGAAATTCATATCCGGTTAAAGATTTTATTCAAAGACTTAATAAATTAGCAAAAATCAATAAATATATCGCATTGGATATTAGCGATGAATTGCTGAATTTATCTAGAAAAAACTTCAAAAAATGGTTTCCTCTCGTCGATTTTATCAGTTCTACAATTGACATCGAAAATAGTTGCGTACCCAAAACTTTATTCCAACAAAATAAAGCTAACCTTGAAATTGATGACACAGCAAAAATATTTTTTCACTTAGGGGTTACTATTGGTAATCATCAAAATAGAGACAAGGTATTCAAAAACTTTAGAGATAGCATGGGGAAAAACGATTTTCTGGTATTCACTAATGAAATTGGCTCTAACTCCAGATGGGATGGAAACGTGAGAGGTGGCTGCAAGTATCATGTAGAAGAAATATATGGATGGGTAAAAAACAAAATTGGGATTAAATCTGAAGATTGTGAATTAGTGAGGAAGTATGATTTAAAAACAGATAGTATAATCGCTAATATAAAACTACATCAGGATTACACTATAAATTTTAATCAGATGGGGATAGATAAAAAGATTGAAATCTCCGCAGGTGAAGAAATTACTATTTGGCGACATCATAAGCATGAAATGCCTGCACTTTTACAAGAACTAGAACGTTCTGGATTACAACTTATTCAATATAGTACTAACAAATACAAATCACATATTATGGTAATTTGTAAGGTTGCCAGTAACTAACCTTTTCAATTATATTTTGCGCTGTTCAGATACCCAACTTATCAAATAAGTTGGGTATCTAACTTTTCACGTATAATTTAGGATTGCTATGGGTTATTATTATGGCAGTAGGATTTTGTATCAATTAAATGTACATCAAACGTGGTCTAGGTTGAGGAATTGGACGCCCTAAATCCTTAGCCGTTTCTATCCATTCCTGCATAACTAATTCTATATTATGCAAGGCTTCTTGGTAACTATCGCCGTCAGCAGCACAGCCTGATAATTCTGGTACTTCAGCAATAAAGGCTTGATCTAATTCACTCCAGTAGAGAATGATTTCATAGCGAAACATCATTTTTACTTCCTAGTTTATACTTGAGAATTACTGCCCGAACTTGTTTAATTTGATAGCTTTTGGCTTTTCCTCTTTTATGTTGTAGGTTCAATATTTCTTCAACATCGGCTTTGATAAAAATACGATGATCGCCACGAATCCGTTCATCAAAGCCTAGTGTATATAAAAGTTGCCACAGTTGGGCGAAAGGGATGTCTGTATCAGAAGTCCCAGAGAGAATTTTGTCTAAGAGTTTGTCTTGCTGACTCACGTTTTTCTGACTGCTTTAATGTTTCTATAGTCTCATATTTATTTAAAATCGGAGCATACAAAAACAAATGACTATTGTGGAGGCACATCATTTTGCTTGACATTGATCGCTTGTTTATAAAATAGAGAAATGCGATCGCGTTGCAAACGCAACAGAAGATATCGCTTGTGAAACACTGGTATCAAACCCAACTGATAACCGCTATACCCAAATTTATAAGTAATATAGGTAACTACAGAGGTCAAATTGTTAAGATTGCTCATATCATAATTCTGAGGTATAAATCCATCTCAGTTAGTGTTGGTATTGAGTAAGAAATATTACATAAATATGAAAAACCACATTCTAGGTGTAGCCGCATTTTTAACCACGATTAGTTTGACAACCAGTGTACAAGCAGCAAATTCTGAACATGTTAGACAGTTGTTGGCAACTAAACAATGTCAAAACTGTGATTTGACTAGCGCAGGTTTAGTGATGGCTGACTTATCTGGAGCGAATTTGAGTGGTGCTAATCTCACAGGTGCTAACCTCAGCCGTGCAAACTTGAGCGGTGCAGATTTGCGGGGTGCAAACTTGAGTGGCGCTAGTTTATTTGGTGTTAACTTGAGCGAAGCTAAATTTAGTGGGGCAAATTTGACGGGTGCTGACTTGAGAAATACCTATCTAGCAAATGTAGAACTGACTGGTGCTTACCTAAATGGTGCTAACTTCCAAGGTGCAGTTGGTATACCATCACAAATTGCTTCACCAGAAGAATTTTATGCTTGGGGTGTAGCAGAAGCACAAAAAGGCAACCAACAGCAAGCAATTAGTTATTTTACTCCACCGATCCCTACTCCACCAGACTACCCCGGTGCTTACCCACCCCGCGGTGCCCCCCCCCACCCCACCCCCCCCCGCCCCCGCCCCCCCCCCCCCCCCCCCCCCCCCGCCCCCCCCCCCCCCCCCCCCACCC
>NZ_JAWJTF010000027.1:0-91889 GCF_048836525.1 Nostoc sp. CALU 546 | reverse complement strand
TCTACTTAGCGATCGCTCTTTAGCAAAACTTTGCGATTTACTGAAAATAGGGAGTAGTAAATTCCCCACTCCCCAATACTGCTTGGGTAAAGCATTTTGAACTCGGAATTGGGTAAGGGGAAAAGGGTAAAGGTTAAAGGTTTTTTCTTTCCCCTTTCCCCTTACCCTTTTCCCCAAAACCCGACAAGTATTGCCCCACTCCCTACTCCCTTTCTAAGCTTCGATAACTACCCGCAAGTTGCCCCGTTTTTTCGCAACGCGACAAGCAGTCGTAGTTCCAGAACGCTCGAATTCCAAATCGAGGATGGTGGGGCCGACTCGCAAATTATGAAATGACAGACGATTAATCGATTCTGGCAAAGCGGGGTCGATTATTCGCAAGCAGTTATTTTGAGCATCAGGCACCAAGTTCACCATCATTTGCAGTAGTTGGAAGATACTACCAGTAGCCCAAGCTTGGGGAGTGCAGGCAACTGGATACTGCACAGGAGCATTATCACCGTTCCGTTCGTAGCCGCAAAAAAGTTCTGGAGGACGTTGATAGGGTTGTTGCTCAGTCATGTCAAATAAACCTTGGAATATTTCTAAGGCTTGATCGATCAGACCGAGCGATCGCAATCCCATTGCAATCAGAGCGTTATCATGGGGCCAAACCGAACCAATGTGATAACCCATCGGATTATAAGCGGGTGACAAACTACTCAGAGTCCGAATGCCCCAACCATTAAACATATCTGGTGCCCGCAACCGTTCTGCTACACTATGAGCTTTTTCGTCTGTGAAGAGTCCCAAATGCAGACAATGCCCAGGATTTGAGGTAATACTGTCTACTGGCTTGCCATCTCCATCCAAAGCCAAGGCGCAGAAATCTTGGTCTTCCACCCAAAAATCTCTATTAAAACGAACCTTAAGATTTCTGGCCTCTTCTTGCCAACGATCTGCCAAATCAAGCCGCTTTTTCATCCTAGCTATTTCTGCTAGGCGCATTTTTGCAGCATAAACATAAGCTTGCACCTCACAAAGGGCAATTGGGCCGTTGGCTAATTCTCCCTTGTGGTTTACGATACAGTCGCCAGAGTCTTTCCAACCTTGGTTAGCAAGACCGCGTTTAGATGTACGGAAGTAACTCAGGTAGCTGGTTTGTTTGGTGTTGCGATCGATCCACTCCATTGCTGCTAGAGCATTGGGCCAAAGTTGCTCTAGGAGTTCTTGATCGTGAGTCCAAGCATAATGTTCGGCATAGAGCAGCAGCCACAGAGGAGTGGCATCAACTGTACCGTAGTAAGGTGTATGGGGAATTTCTTGACAACGAGCCATTTCTCCTAAACGTAACTCGTGCAAAATCTTACCCGGTTCTTCTTCGCGCCATTCGTCGTCGATTTTACCTTGGTATGTCGCAAGTAATATCAGGGTTTCCTTGGCGATTTGCGAGTTTAACATCAGGGTTTGAGAAGCTGTAATCAGCGAATCTCGCCCAAATAGTGTCGAAAACCACGGCACTCCGGCGGAAACAGTCTTATGCTTCCCAAAAGATTGGCGCAACAAATACATATCTTGTTCAGCCCGCTCAATCACTCGATTGAAGGTACTCTTATCTGAGCTAATGCGGGTAATTTGTTGTACCCAGTGTTGCTCCTCCATCCACTCAGCAGCTTTCGCTTGTCCTAAGGTAGTGGCGGCGCTCACGGTTGAACTGGACTGGTTGTTTCTCAACATATTCACTCGGTAGCCCAGCTTTTGAGTTTCGTGAGAAGCTAACTCTAGCTGCCAAACCGCAGTGTACCCTTTGAAATAGTCTGGTTGCCGATGCTGGAATAGAATTCGGGATTCCATCACCGAGCCATCCAAACCTTGATAGGCGAGTGTCAAGGATTCTTCTTTAGGGGCGGATGGCTCTTTGTGTACAGGCGCAACGCTATCGACCTGAGAAAATGTTCCTTCTTCAGCCGTCGGTTCCACTAGACGTAAAAGCCGACCTCGTTTTTCTCTGTCATAGCCCCGGACTTCAAATAAATCAACAAAATCCGCATCAAAGCTGATACTTAGTTCAAAATTGACAGTGGTTGTGCTGTAGTTAGATACTTCTATTTCTTCAAATAGCGCTCCATTCAGAACTATTTCTCGGCGAATTCCGATAGTTTCGGCTTTCAGGCGTTCGTCGATTCTGGGGTTAGTACACAAAATTGAGAGTGAAAACCCTTTTTCAGCAGTACTACTGAGGAGTACAGGCGATCGCCCTTCAATTTGCAGCTCCAAGCGATTGAGAAATCTCGTATCACAACAAAACAGTCCCATGCTGGGATTGCCATCGTTGAGGGAACAGCCAGAAATATTCCCGATAGTATCTGTCACAAAAAATAAATCATCATCTTTAACCGTCAGTGTCGGTTGTGGTCTTTCACTCACAACACAAGGCCACTCAGGAATAGGTAATTGTTCGGCAGGAATAAAAGTTTTTCCATCCAGGAAAATTTTTTCCGGGGTCATTAATGTATCCGGTGTCATGAGCCAAAGTTCCGTGTACAGGTCTATATTTTTGTGATCTTTTGAGTAGAGGTCTTTTACGCAAGAGGCAGCGGGGAAAGAAAAAATACCCTTTTGCTTTGGGACAGAGCAACTAGATTTATTCAGGTTGAAAAAAGAAAGATTTGGGTCAAGACACACAGTCTAAACAAAAAACAGCATCTCGTAGAGAGACACAAGGTGCAAAGTCAGGTCAATTATCTTACCCCTGCTTTTAAGTATGGGATTTTCCCCTGCCCCCCATCTCTCTCCTTCTTGTTGATCCTCACAACTTCCGAAAAAAGACGCTGTCTAAAACTCGTTTGAGCCATTGGAGCCAAAATAATCCTTACACACTGCTAAGAAAATAGCAGCGGTCAAATCTATATAAACAAATATTGATAATTTTATATTCTATAAGGCTCAAGTCAAGACTGAAAACTGAGGGTTTTGAGATAATTCATTAGTCGTTGAACTTTCAGAGACACAAGTTATATAGTATACTCAGAAAAAATGCTACATTCAGAGTTTTCATTGGTATACAGAGCATTTGTTCCATATCTATTATACAATTTTGTTTTAAATATATTTGGTATTTGATTAGACTAAATTATGATAATTAATTAATTTATTAAATTTAATCACTAATCATGGGCTAAATTATGTGAATGTCAATGAGCAGTGGTAATTAATAAACACAGTAGTTAAAACCATACAATAATTAGTGTTTTAGTACTTACTCCTGAAAGATTTTACCTGTGCAAGCAAATGGCAAAGTTGGGCGAGAATGTATATTGGGCTTAGTAGGTTGTCAATCAACAAATCAAGTTGTACGCACTCTCCTAGTTGGTAACGAAGTGTTACGCCTGCTTTAGTGAAAAGCGCTTTTTAGCGTTCTTTACATATTGCAACTGTCTATTTAACTTGAGAGTCCCTTGGAATTTGTACAATGCAGCTGTGACGTGGATCTTGTCGAGGTTGAGCGTTTAACAATAATTCATGAGCATTTCGACTTCTGTGCTGAGTGATCTGCTAAAGTCCCTACCCTACTTGCGGCCCCAGCTATATTTTAAGGCTTCATTAACGGCGCTCTCCCACGCGATGGAAGATCAAGTTTTGGCTGCGACTTTAGCTCAACCCCTTGTAATTGCTAGTTTCCAGCGAGAGCGATTCTACCGCCAAGAAGCTCATCGCTACCAGCGACTAGCCTTACGAAGTAATCAAATATACGTATTATCTGCTCCAGAAACGGATTTCGCCAACAGTTCAGAACACTACGAAAAAGTCGCTTTTGAGCCAACGGATGGCTTAAGTCAAGAGTGGCACTTGGTAGTGATTGCTGACAATTATGCTACTTGTCTGGTTTGTCGGGAAAACCTTGGTTCTATTGCCAAAAACAAGCCATTAACGGAACTAAGCCCTAATCTGGATATCGATACAGCGCGAAGATTTGAGGGAATTTGGACATCGGAAAGGGGAGTTAGCCTCAAAGCCGCCGAATTGCTGTTAGACAGGATTTTAGTTTACAGACCAGAACTGGCAAGTAAAATTCAACAAGCACGTCAGAGGTTTGGCATCGGGGAGCCGCGCAACCACTCTGGAGCCGAACAGGACAATGAATATGCTTGTGACATTGATACAGATCCTTTTGTGCAGCGCTTAGTAACTTATTTGCAAGCTAGTCAGTACAAATTGCACAAAGCCTACCGTTCCATTGCTGCCCAAGCACGAAAAGAACGATTAGTCAACTCAATTAGTACTGCCATTCGGCGATCGCTCGATCCTCATGAAGTTCTTCAGGTGGCGGCACAAGAATTAGGACAACACCTAGAAGCTTGTCGCTGTTTAATTTACCGCGCTCAAGCCACAGATAGCCAAGCCATAATTGAACACGAATTTTTGACACCCGGTGTTTTATCTGTTCGTGGGCAAACCTGGGAGTTAGAGCAAAATTCCCTATTTCGGGACATAGTGGAACAAGGAGAAGGTGTTTGTATTAGCGATACGCTGAATGACCCTCGTGTTAATAATTCGCCAGGACTTTCCTTGATTGCCAAAAAATTTGCCATTCGTTCTTGGCTGATGGAACCAGTGTTTTATCAGGGGCGATTATTGGGCATTGTGGAATTGCACTATTGTCGGATGCCACCGCACGAGTGCCAACCTGGGGAATTGGATCTGGTAGAAGCGATCGCTACCCAAGTAGGAGCAGCTCTTATCCAAGCAGAAGCTTATGCTAACCTAGAAGAACTTAACCAGCAGCTAGAAGCTCTAGACCGCACCCGCAGCAACCTCATAGCCATTACCGGACATGAACTGCGTACCCCCCTATCCACAATTCAAGTGTGCCTAGAAAGTCTCGCTACCGAACCGGATATGCCCTTGGAGTTGCAGCAGATCATGCTCAACACCGCTCTTTCCGACTCGGAACGGATGCGAAAACTGGTACAAGATTTCCTCACACTTTCCAACTTGGAAAGCGGCCGGGTGGAATGGCACCCAGAATCCCTCACCTTACAAGAATGTGTGGATTTAGCACTTAGCCGAAATCGCACGCGTTCCTCAACGGAAAAGCCGCCCCAAGTTAAAACTCAAATTGCCGAAAACCTACCTTTGGTAAGAGCAGACGGTGATTGGTTAGTAGAGGTACTGGCAAAACTCATGGACAATGCTTTTAAATTTACGCCACCCCAAGGAGAAATCACCATTAAAGCGATTTACAACAGCCGTCAGATGGTCGAGGTGAGTGTAGTTGACACTGGACGCGGCATTGAACCGAATCGATTAGAAGTAGTTTTTGACCGCTTCTATCAAGAAGAGGGAGCGCTACGTCGTACTACTGGTGGAACTGGACTTGGTTTAGCAATTTGCCGTCAAATTGTTAACGGCTGGGGTGGGGAAATTTGGGCAGAGTCAACTGGCAAAGATCAGGGTAGTCAGTTTCACTTCACCATCCCAATTGTTCAGAGTAGCCAAGAGGAAAAGCGGACAAAAGTCAAGAGTAAATAGGGATTGGGGATTGGGTACTGGGGCATTGGGCATTGGGCATTGGTTTTTAACAAAGGACTAATGACTAATGACTAATGACTAAAAACTGTTACAGTCTATGACGCGATCGCAATATGATCCTGGTTGCAGTGTTAGGATTCCCTAAAAACGTTGAGAGAATCGACTTTATGGCAGAAACACTCTCTGGACAAACCCCGCTATTTGCTGGCAGCACTGGTGGCTTGCTAAACAAAGCACAAGTTGAAGAAAAGTACGCTATCACTTGGACTAGCCCGAAAGAGCAAGTATTTGAATTGCCTACAGGTGGTGCTGCTGTTATGCGGAAAGGTGAAAACCTGCTGTATATAGCTCGTAAAGAATATGGCATCTTTTTGGGCGGTCAGCAACTTCGCAAACTCAAAATCACAGACTACAAAGTTTACCGGATTTTACCCAACGGAGAAACTACCTTACTTCACCCAGCTGATGGTGTCTTCCCCGAAAAAGTAAATGAAGGTCGTGAAAAAGTGCGTTATGTCCCACGCAGCATTGGGCAAAACCCCAATCCATCACAACTCAAGTTTAGTGGTAAAGCTACCCACGACGTATAGGGACTAGGGATTTGGGACTGGGGACTGGGGACTAGGGATTGGGGACTGGGGACTGGGGACTGGGAATTATAAACAAAATTCTTCCCAATGCCCCATGCCCCATTCCCCATGCCCCATTCCCCATGCCCAATGTCCCATGCCCCATTCCCCATGCCCAATCCCTTAAGTATTTATGGTATTCCCCGATTTCTCCGAATTTTCTCAGCTAGCTCTACAAGGTAACTTTGTTCCCGTGTATCAAGAATGGGTGGCGGATTTAGATACGCCCGTATCTGCTTGGTATAAAGTTTGTGCGGGTCAGCCTTATAGCTTTTTGTTGGAATCCATAGAAGGTGGGGAAAAACTAGGACGCTATAGTTTAGTGGGGTGCGATCCGGTATGGGTTTTGGAAGCAAGAGGCGATCGCACGACTCAGAAAAACCGCGATGGTTCACAGGTCGTTTTTGCTGGCGACCCTTTTACAGCTTTAGCTGAATGTTTAGCACCTTATCACCCAGTAAAATTACCGCAGCTACCGCCAGGAATTGGCGGTTTGTTTGGGTTTTGGGGCTATGAATTGATTCACTGGATTGAGCCGCGTGTACCAATTTATCCACCAGATGAGCGAAATATCCCTGATGGATTGTGGATGCAGGTAGACCACCTATTGATTTTTGACCAGGTGAAGCGGAAAATTTGGGCGATCGCTTACGCTGATTTACGTGACCCGAATGTAGATTTAAAAGCAGCATATCAACAAGCTAGCGATCGCGTCACCCAAATGCTCGAAAAGCTATCTCTACCACTATCGCCCGAAAAAACTAGATTGGAATGGAATCCGCCAGGGAGTAGAGGAGCAGAGGAGCAGGGGAGCAGAGGGACAGAGGAGTATAAGAGTAATTTTACCCGCCCTGATTTTTGTGCCAGTGTTGAAAAGGCGAAAGATTACATTAAAGCAGGTGATATTTTCCAAGTAGTAATTTCTCAGCGACTATCAACAACATACACAGGCGACCCTTTTGCTCTTTATCGTTCCCTACGACAGGTAAATCCTTCGCCTTACATGGCTTACTTTAACTTCCAAGATTGGCAAATTATCGGTTCTAGTCCAGAAGTGATGGTGAAAGCCGAAACCGATGCAGATGGTGGAGTGATAGCAACGGTACGGCCAATTGCTGGGACACGTCCACGGGGTAAAACTACTCAGGAAGATGCAGCCTATGCTCAAGATTTACTCCAAGACCCCAAGGAAATTGCCGAACACGTGATGCTTGTGGATTTAGGGCGGAATGATTTGGGGCGTGTTTGTGAAAGTGGTAGCGTCAAAGTTGATGAATTAATGGTAGTTGAGCGCTACTCCCATGTGATGCACATTGTCAGCAATGTTGTGGGTAAATTAGCACTTGGTAAAACAGCATGGGATTTACTGAAAGCTTCCTTCCCAGCCGGTACGGTAAGCGGCGCACCCAAAATTAGGGCGATGGAGATTATCCACGAATTAGAATCTAGTCGTCGGGGTGTTTATTCCGGTGTGTATGGATATTACGATTTTGAAGGACAATTAAATACTGCGATCGCAATCCGCACAATGGTAGTGCATGATAATACGGTGAGCGTACAAGCCGGCGCAGGCTTGGTGGCTGATTCTGAGCCAGAGAAAGAATATGAAGAGACGCTGAATAAAGCTAGAGGTCTATTAGAGGCGATTCGTTGTTTGCGTTGAATTGAAGAAGGGAATAGGGAATAGGGAATAGGGAATAGGGAATAGGGTACAGATTATTCCCTGTTACCTGTCACCTCTGCTCTAATCCTCAATCCCTTTTATCGAGGAAAGCAGGAGGCAGAGGGCAGGAGGCAGGACGATAATTGCCCGACGCTCCTCTCCTGAGCTACCGCTGCGCTATCTGTTTCCTGCCGCAAACATAGAGAGCAAGGGTTTAAGACAAGAACTCCAAATTTTCAATTTGGTGGCTCTTTTTCAGGAGAGGTTTGAATCCCCAACTGAGGTAAAACTTTCTGCCTCCTGCCTTCTGCCTCCTGCCTTCTGCCTCCTGCCTCCTGCCTCCTGCCTCCTGCCTCCTTCAAAGTTACTTTCGCGTAAAGTTAATCGCACACTGATTTTTGTTGGTTAATTGTAAAACCGGACTTGATATTAGTACAGAAATAGTTCGATCTGCTGTATGAGAATCCAGACCAGATTTTAAAAGTTGATATATCAATATCCTTCTATTTTGAATTACATAGGTTTTACTTTGAACTGCAAGATATTTGGAAACAATTTGTGCTACTTCTAAACCCACGTATCCGCAATACCGTGACAAATTGGGAAGCTTTATAAATCCAATCAACATCAAACTTTTTCCAAAGCTAAACGGAGTTTTTTAGACCTATTGAAAACTGAAAAGAAGTCCTGGTATCCAAATCCAAGACCTCCATTGAAGTTACCACTGACTAGAAATCAACAAACTTGCTCATCATAATTGGCTGAAGTAAATCGCCCAAAGAATTCCAGTTACTCCAATGGCAGCTAAAAGGTTAGTGAAAAATCTGCCAAATTCAACTTCTTGTCCCAATCCCTTGTCGTCTTGACCGGCGGTGAAAAATAATGACCAGGCTTGATTTGCATTGATAGTCTCAAAGTTGTTGAAATCAGGTCTAAAAACAACGGGCCCAATCAAATCTTTTTTGGGATAATCAAAATCAGTTTTCATAAGCTTGCCTCTAAATTGTTTTATTTGTCAACTGAAGAAAATTCGTAAATCTCAAGGTTTCTTCTCTAAAGGTTGGTTAGCCATCCAATCAAACCGTGTCCGGTGATCACTTCCAAAGCTATGAGTGAGACAAAACCAATCATTGCCAAACGACCATTGAGTTTTTCGGCATATTCGGTGAAGCCTGTCCGTGGGGTTTCATCAACATAAACCTTGGGTTCAATCGCAAATCTGTTGAGTTGCCCACGTTCATTAATGGTAAAACCTTTACTTGTCATCTTTTACTCCTTATTTTTGTTTTCTGTAAACAAACAATAACTATTGTAAATATTTTTTGCAACTACTTGACACACTGAAAAAAGTAGTAAGAACCGTACTAAGTAAGTAGGGTATTCGGATTTGTGCGAGAAGTAGGCGATGTCTATGGTCGGCTACGCCTACGCTCTTAAAAGTGAATACACACAACGGTACTAATTGTGTTTAATAAAACTTATCGTTTATATAAACAGAAGTTATTAATGTATGGCTGAGAAAGTATTGCTTATTTGTAACGAAATTGTTATGTTTCTTTACATAAAGATACAAAATCAAATTCAATGCGTTAAACCACTGTTAATCAAGGCTTTCTAAATAACTATACAGTTGAGCCTGCAATTTGCTTTGCCGAGTATCCAAACTCAACGGCAACAGAATTGCTATGCCTAGCAATATCTACGACGGGTTGTGAGGCTTGTAATCCTACGGGGAAGCAAGCTATCGCAGGTGAGGCAAAAACAGCTAAGTGCCTTTGTTAACAGCTAAACGTATTTCTCCTCTGTGCTTTGCACATTTGATTTTTCACATTCGATAGAACTGTAATTTTCTTTTTGGAATTTCTGCTATGTCTTTTACCATCCAGTCGGCTCAAAGTATTTTTCCCGGAACCCTAGTTGCTGATGTTGTTCCAACCGTTGTTGAATCCTTCTCTAAGCTGAATGCTGAAGATCAACTAGCATTACTCTGGTTTGCCTATACCGAGATGGGTAGAAGTATTACAGTTGCGGCTCCTGGAGCAGCCAACATGATCCTCGCACAAGGCTTACTCGAACAAATTAAGCAGATGCCTTTTGAGGCTCAAACGCAAGTCATGTACGATTTGGCTAACCGTGCTGACACTCCCCTCTGCCGTTCCTATGCATCTTTCACCGTGAATATCAAGTTGGGCTTCTGGTATCAGTTAGGAGAATGGATGGCCCAAGGAATCGTTGCTCCTATCCCAGAAGGCTACAAACTTTCTCCCAAAGCTGCTGACGTGTTGCAAGCAATCCGCAATGCTGATTCCGGTCAACAAATCACAATCCTACGCAATACCGTAATTAGCATGGGATTCGACCCGAACGCTCCTGGCAGTTACAAAAAAGTTTCAGAACCGGTAGCTCCTCCCACTGCACCAGCGTTTCGGACTAAAGTCACCATCGAGGGTGTAGACAATCCGACGGTGTTGGGCTACATCAACAACATGAATGCCAATGACTTTGATGCTGCGGTTTCTCTGTTTACCTCTGAAGGTGCTTTGCAACCTCCCTTTGAAAGACCGATTGTTGGTCAAGAGGCAATCCGGGCTTACATGCGTGAAGAATGCCAGGGATTGAAGATGATCCCAGAGCGCGGTGTATCTGAGCCAGTGGAAGATGGCTACACCCAACTTAAAATCACCGGTAAAGTCCAAACCCCTTGGTTCGGTGCTAGTGTGGGGATGAATATTGCATGGCGGTTTTTGCTAGATCCCCAAGGCAAAATATTCTTTGTAGCGATTGACTTGCTTGCTTCTCCTAAAGAACTGCTCAACCTAGTACGTAAATAGAGCGCTAGATTAGTCGCTGCTTAAGCGTGGATTAGTGAGGCATCTTGCCACGCTTAAGCAAAACAAACTGATAACGGCTTTTTTGGCATATTCGTCCTGTGTGCGATCGTTGTTGAAGAAGAATCCAAAATTCAAAATTCAGAATCAATTGGATACTGTAATTTTCCGGTGAAAAATGGAGATTTGGGAATCGGGCTGTATGGATGCTGATGAACTTCTCAAACGTTATTGTGCAGGAGAGAGAAATTTCACTCAAGTAAGCCTGCACTTAGTTAACCTTAGCGAGGTGTGTTTAGCTGGAATCAATTTGGTTCGAGCTAACTTGGCTAACGCGACTTTATCACATGCCAACCTGCGCGGAGCAAACCTGATCGAAGCAAATTTGACTGCGGCGGCTCTCTGGAGAACCGACTTCAGTGGAGCAAATCTGATTTTGGCTAATCTCAAGGCTGCTAACTTGATACGGGCAACTCTCAGTCAGGTAGATTTGCATAAGGGAAGCCTTGTGAAAGCAGACTTGCGTTTAGCAGATTTGCATGATGCTGATCTCAGTGGTGCAAACTTGGCTGGAGCAGACTTGCGTTATACCAACCTTAGTGGTGCGAACTTGGCTGGGGCAAATCTCAGTGGTGCAAACCTGACTGGGGCAAATTTGAGCAATACAGACCTGAGTCATAGCAGTCTTGCCAAAGCTATTTTGTACAAAACTGATCTAAGTGATGTTGATTTCACGGAAGTAGACCTGACCGAGGTCGATTTGCACCACTGCTTATTTAACGGAGTTACCCTAACTGAAGGAAGCTTAATCAAAGCAGGTTGAGCGTTGCTGTTGTCTCATTAAAAATCCAAAATTTAAAAATCAGTCTTTTTCAAGGCAGTTTCAAATTTTTTTACTAATGAATGTCTCGAATTCTTTATTGCAAGATTTGTGCCAAGTTTTACCACATCTACAACCTCAAATCTATTTCAAGTCTTCGCTGGTGTCAGCTAAGATTGGCGATGATCGTATTTTTAGTATGAGAATAGCGATCGCCAAATACCTGTAATATTTAGTTCTAGAGCCAAAACTGGCGATCGCCTTCCACTGTACCTGGAGCAATTCCTTGTAACCGCCGATAAGCTATTTTGTCAGAACCGTATAATGGGACGGGTAAGCGAGGTTCTTTCAACGCCCCGTGATGTAGCAATGTCAGTTTAAGTGTAGCTTCTATTAAACTTTCAATTGATACTTGCTGTTCATGTTCAGGATCGGGAATAACCTTTAAACGCAGAGGATAAGGTAAACCCATTTTCTCAGACTTAACTTCAGTAGTGACCAAAATTACTTCATAGGGCGATAAGCGAAGAGCTAATCCTTTAGTTGGTGCTGTCACTACAGACTGCTGAAATTTATATAGTCGTGGAATCTGAGATTTTACACACTCTACCAAAATAAACTTTGAACCAATAACTTTTGCTCTTTCTCTTAAATTCTTTATTTCATCACCACAAAAACGTCCATCACGGTAAATTAGTACAGTTTTTTGTCTTAATTCAGCAGATGGTAAAAACCTCTCTAGCGTTCGTTTATCAATTGTTTCACCCTCTGTTAAAGCATCTTCTAGTCGGAAACGAATAAACTCCCCTCGCTTATCATATAGACGCACACTCGCACAGACATTTCTACTTCCAAATCCTTTCTTTTTAGAAATTCGGGAAACATCAAATCCGATAAAATAATCAGCAATTTCTAAAGGTTCAGCTAAAATAAAGGGTAAGTTTCCTAATTTTGCGAGAATTCCTGGAATTATCTGATGAAGGATATTACCATAATTACTAGTATTTTTTAATGTATCTTCATAAATTACTTGACTAGCAATTTCACGCCGAAGTAAACGTGAAGAAATAAAAGAATAAAAGCTACCATCATCACTATTATCAGCATGGCGATCGCTCTGAGGGAGAAATGTCAAAACAATGTCAGTAGGAATCGCCATTAATTCATTAATAGCTTGCTCAACTTTTTCTCTATCATCAGAGATGCTTGAACTACTTACTGATACACCAACTCGATGAACAATTATGGTTTCAAACCCATAGTAATTGAGACGTTTCTGAACTTCCCTGATAAAAGGATCTACCTTCAAATCACAAAGCTTCAAAGCTGTAATGCGAATCGGTGTTGCTTTATCTTCATATTGAGCTTGACGACGATAAACACCTCCTTGTGATAGTCCTTTAAGGACATCTCCTCTCCTACTTATAAAATTTTGACCATATTTATCTTTTCCAAATAGAAGTTGAGTATCTTCAAGCTTAAATTTTAGTGGCAGGAATAATTCAGAGAAATTACCGCTCTTTCTGCTATTAATACAGGTTTCCGATAACACAAATCCATAAATACTTAAAGCTAGTGCAGCTTCTTTTTTGTATGAAGCCAAACTATTTTGCCGCTCTTGATAAGGAATCTTAGCTTCTTTGAGTAAATCCCCATAGTTTACATCAAATTGTTTGGCAGTATCCTCTGTGATACAGGGAATAAGAGCGGCCATTGCATAAGGATACCGTTTTTTATTCTTACCAAATTGCACAAGTACAACAGGTTCATCTCTCGGTGCTTCACGAATAGCGATTTCACTGGTTGATGCAGGCTTATAGTTGAGTAATTCTTCTTCACGCTCACCAATAGTTCCTTCAATATCTACAATAGTAGCTGAACTGTTTTTTTCTATATCTCGAACATTTAAACCAATTAATAAATCTTTTGGATTTTGTCTATAAGGATGATTTTCGTAAAAATCAGATAATTTACCTTTGAATACAAAAGAACTGCGAATGGTTATAGCAATAGCTGGGTGTGAAATGTTTTTAATTTCAATTGCTTCCGCCCAAAATTTGGCTTCTCGTCTAACTTCAATTTTGTTAAATGGAATACTAAAATATGAAAATGTCCGTCTAATTTTTAATATTCTTATAGCTAGTTCAGAAAGGATATCAGCAGATATCTGTGGTTGGCTTACCCATTGAATTGAATAATAGCGATCGCCAATATCTTTTTTCAATTCCTCTTGAATTTCTGTTAAAGCTTTTCGCCATTCATCTAAACTTGGCATTGCTTGATCAGGTTTAGCTAAAACCCAGAAATTACCATCTGCAAAGATGGCCATAATATCAGGAAATTTCTGACTAAACCGCCAACCTAAGCGATTTCCTATTTCAGTATCTATTCTGGGAGTCAGTCGAAAGCAGATTAAGTTAGGTTGAGGAATATTTAGTAAAAATATCTCTGCCAAAAATATTGGGGATATATTAGTTTTTAAGGGGGATTGAAGCACACCAGCAGTCATGTAGAAACCTCTGATATAGTAAATTCACAAATTGAGTTAAACGAACAGTAGCGACAACTTACACCCGGATTTTGGGGAAATATTTGACTGAAATCAGCAGAATTTTTACGGTAGCGTCTCAATTCCTCTTGATGTCGTTGAGCTATTAAAGCGAGTTCTATCTGAAAAGCCTTAAGAGTGTTAGGTGTTGCGCTGATAGGTTCTGACCAGTTACCATTTTCTAAGTTATAAAAAGACGCTACTGCTTTTTGCTGGGGGTATCGGTAACTAGCAGCTAGTAAATAAATATACCCTTGTCGCCGATCAAAATCAGAGTGGCCAGTTTTGAAATCTAAAATGTGCAAAGTATCATCTTCTTCGGCAAAAATGCAGTCAATCGCAGCAAAGAAGTTAAAAGATTGATTACCCTGCTTAATCAGAATTGGTTCTGGAAAACCCTCATCACCTCGGCTAAGTTGAATAATTTTCTTCTCAGCAAGAATTGGATTTTGCTGGTAGTTTGTCAGTATTTGAAGTACTCGCTGCTGAACCAAATCTGACTCTTTCCGCAATTCCAGAATCTCTATCATTTGTTCTACAGCGTCTTCTTGATGTAACATCGGGGAGTTTTCATGAAACTCATAAACTCCCTTTTGTGCTAGTAGTCCAATTCGCACAGGAGTGCTATCACTTGCCAAGATTGCTGCAACCGCAGGTTCTCGCGATCGCGCTTTTGTAAAACCTCGTTTCATGTCACAGTGTAAGTGTTCTTTCCCTATGGGTGGAGAGTACTGCAACCATAAGTTGTAACTGACAAATGGTAGCCAATTTTGGCTCATTGATGTCAAACCCCAGAATTTAGCAGAGAAAAAAGTTTTACTTGGTTAGGATTTCGTAGATTGCTGTATATACACCAACCTCGGTTGCCATTTCCAAGGTATGTAAGCCTTCTAGCATCTGTTCGGCAGCCTTTATGAGTTGTGGATTGCGGCTTGATTTTTGAATTTCTTCAAGCAGAACTGGTAGAGGTCTACCAATAGAAAAACTCAGTTGTTCAGGGTTCAACGATTGTTTATTCATGCTTTTGCTCTTGTGTAACGAAATATAACTCAATGAACATCAGTACAACCGCCTGAATTGCCATACAATTTCAACAAGGCAAGATATAAGTTGTTCAGTATTGAACCATATTATGCAACCTGCACAATTGTTGTCAACTATTTAATTCATTCAAAACAAATGTTGAATTTTATTTTCAACACTGGTATTATCTATCTATGAGTGATTCAAAGGCTAAAAATTTTGGATAACTTATAGCCCAGCAACTCCTGAAAAGCTTTGTCAAATAAGGCTTTTAGCCTACTATCACTCAAACCGATAGAAGGCTTATTATTATTTATGCTTCAGGAAATGCGTTAGGCAGTTGAATGTAATTATGGATAAACAAGAGAGTCAGAGTTTTGGCAGGTGTATTTGGCAAGCTCGTAGAAAAAAGGGATTGAGTCAGCGTGAGCTAGCCGTAAAAGTAGGGGTGGACTACACCTATTTGTCCAAACTAGAAAACGACCACGTTGAACCAAGCGAGAAGGTGATCCGCTCGTTAGCAGAACATCTCAGTTTGAATGCAGAGGAGCTGATCTACCTAGCTGGACGTATGACTCAACGTGACTCGGATGCTTTTGAAGAATTGGTTAAGGCGAACTACAAAGAAATGCCTGCTTTATTTCGTCGAATGAGAGAAAGTCCGGGTATTGATTCTTTAGTTAACGCAAGAGATGAGCAAATTGCAAGACTACAAAAAGAAAATGCTGAACTCAGAGATAAGGTAGCAAAGCTTCAAAATCGCTTCTATTCTAAATATGAGATTGAAAACATAGCGAATGATCTTCTAAGTCGTATACAAATTTCATCTCAATATGCCCCGAAATTATCTATCGATACTACTAGGGTATGTGACTTTTTAAATTTGAGTATTTGTCATGCACAAATATCTCCTGATGAGCGGGGATTGATCATAGCTATGATTTTACCTTTAGAACGTACAATTTTGATAAATAATGATATTCCAGAAGTTCTAGGAGCTTTTACAGAATCAACAATTGCTCACGAAATAGGACATTGGTTACTTCATGTTAACAAGAATGAAAATGAAGCTTTATGGGAACAAACAGATATAAATAATGACATTAAAGAAACTAATAGTCCATTCTTCTGTCGTAGTGCTAGTGAGCCACTTGATAAATATATTGCTAGTAGTCAGCTTGATAAGATTGAATGGCAAGCCCAGTATTTTGCAAGCTGTCTGTTAATGCCTCGCCATGTATTGCAAAAAATAAGCAAAGGGCGTGATCTAACTAATTGGAAACATCTTTATATAATTAAAGATGAGCTTGGTGTAACAATATCTAATCTCATAAATAGGCTGCAAGATATTGGATGGATTTATATTCCTAAAGGTTCTAAGCAAATATTCCCTGGAAGTATGGAATCAGAATCTCAACGAATAAAGTATTGGTTATGAGTCAAGAATGTGAGGAGTAAAAAATGAACATCTTCAAAAAATATCAATTTTATAGCAAAGAACAAATTGAGTTGAAAGCTAATGAAGTTTTAAGAATTATGGAGGTTGAGAATTTTCCTCCAAAGTGGCCTTTTGAGGCTAGTCGTGCTGCTGATGCTTTGGGAATAATGATTGACAGGCAAAGCATACCTCCTGATACTCAAGGGTCAATAGTGGCTAAAATTCTCCCATTGGAGAGAAAGATTGTACTCAATGAATTAATTCCTAATCTAAATGGAGGATTTGAACAATCGACAATAGCTCATGAAATTGGACACTGGATACTCCATGTCAATCAAGATGAAGCTGACGGGTTTACAGAACAGTTAGAATTAAATCTAGGACTAGAAGATGTCACGAGATATTTTTTATGCCGCACTGTAGACGCTAAAATTAGCCAGATAAATATGAATAGCCAGTTAGGAAATATTGAATGGCAAGCTCAGTTTTTTGCTAGTTGTCTGTTAATGCCTATACACATTCTAGAGGCTACACGAAAAGGACGTGATTTAACTAACTGGAAACATCTTTATGCAATGAAAGACCAACTTGGTGTCACAATTTCTAATTTGATAAATCGCCTAGAAGACCTCGACTGGATTAACATTCCTAAGGGATCTAAGCAAATCTATCTGGGTAAAGCTGCACCGAATGGGCAGACAAATTTATTTAATAGGTAAAGTGCGATCGCACTCCATTATCTCCTGGCAGCGATGTCTACGACGGGCTACGCCTACGCACCCCACACAGCACTACACTAGAAAGTAAGATGCTCAAAATAGCCTATGAACGCCACTACAACCACTTTCCCTTCTACACTCAAATTGAAAATTGACTTGACTGATGAGCAATTTTTCCAAATGTGTCAGAAAAACCGCGATTATCGATTTGAGCGTACAGCATCAGGGGAAATATTAATTATGCCACCTACAGGTAGTGATACTGGTAGACGTAATGTTAAAATTAGTACTCAATTAGATATTTGGAATTCTGAGAGTAATTTAGGCGAAGTTTTTGACTCTTCAACTGGTTTTACACTGCCCAATGGTGCAGAACGTTCTCCTGATGCTTCTTGGGTAAAAATTGAGCGTTGGAATGCTTTAACCCCAGAACAACAAGAAAAATTTGCCCCGATTTGTCCTGATTTTGTAGTAGAGTTGCGTTCTCGCACTGATTCTTTGAAAGAATTGCAAGAGAAAATGCAAGAATATATCGAAAATGGCGCTCAATTAGGCTGGTTAATTGATAGGAAAAACAAGCGAGTAGAAATTTATCGTCCAGGTAAAGATGTAGAGGTATTAGACAATCCTGCTATTTTATCAGGAGAAAATGTACTACCTGGATTTGTGTTAAATTTACAGCAGATTATGTAGCTTTATCGGTTAGGATACACATGGCGCATTTCAAAGCGACTTTGTTCCCAAAGTGGTAGCAGAGCCTCTTTAGCAGCATTTAATTGAGCTTGTGAAAAAGAGATTTTCCCATTTTCTATAATCCAAATAAATATTCGAGTTATAAAATCTGCATTAAAACTATTCTCGTATTCAGTATTATTTATTCTTGCTACTTGTTCATCTAAGCAATCTATAGCATATTTAAAAGTCAAGTTTTTCCAATCTTTGAAATTGCTATAATTTTCTTCTTGCGTATTTTTCCACTCAACTTTACGCAAATTTCCGATAATATAGTCTATGCCTGTTATGGAAGAATCCGTATTACGCACCAAATTTGTATAGGCTTGGTAATATGGTTTTAACAGTGAAGCAGCAATATTTTCCACATATAAATGTAGCCAAGATTGTATGTCGCGAAGATAAGGTGCTAAATTTATGATATTATCAACTTCTTGAATCAACATACGATTGCTTGTGTAATTTGTTATTTTTGCTAGCAATTCAGCTTCAGATAGTTGAGACTTATCTGAGTAATAATTAATAACTTTTGGAATATATTTCTCTAATAACCACTTTTTGGTATATCTAGCTGTCCAGGTTCCCCGTACCCCTATATCTTGCTGCCATAAAGTTAATTTACCTGTTTCAATAGATTGAAAATTAATATTATTTAGCTCGTAGATTATATTAATTTGATTATTAGACAATAAAGATAAGTCTCTATCTAATTTTGGGAAGATAAATGTATGGTCGCGAATTCCTCGGCTCACTCGAATTAATATACCTTCTCTATGGAATAGATGCCATTTTGACTTGCCTTTTGTATAATCAAATTCATTAGCAAACTGCTGCATTAAATCCCATAATTCTTGTCTTACAGAAAAAAGGATAAAACCTCGACTTTCTGAAAATTTTACGAATTCAAAGTTCCATGTTTCTAAAGCATTTTCAAATTTTATTATTGAGTTTTTATATTCTTGACAAACTTCATCAACACACAAACACAAGTCTGCTACTTCTAATTTCGACAAAATAACTGTTGTTTGACCTAAAATTACTTTAAAGTTATTTTTATCTAACTGTTTCAAAAACCGACGACATTCCCAATCTACCTGGGTGTACAATCCAGTCATTAATTGACCTAAAATCTCTTGATGATTTAAGTTAATTTTTAAACCTCTAAAAAGAATACTGCTGAATTGTATTTCACAATTACCTTCTGCAAAAGCTTTGGGTAAATTACATGCGATCGCTACTTTTGGTTTTACAACAACTAAGCGATAGCCTTCTCGCATTATGCAAGGCTCAAAATCACATTTTTCTAAAACATCCTGTAAATCTGGATGGCATCCGAGAAACTTTTCTATTAAGTTAGATTTAGTATTTATTAAAAAATCTGCTGTATTTTTATCAATATTTTTAACCAAATTAAAATTTAGTTTATTATAAAAGTCTGAGGCGATATCATTATTTTTAAGTGCATCTATATTTATATCAAATACCAATTCTTCCTTATAGTAATGTAGACGTTTAAAAACATTTATTATGTATCCATTAGTGACAACAAAAAATAGTGGGTTGAAATTGTTACTATAAAATCTAGCTTTTTCAATAGCATCATTTAATTTAGTTTTATCTGGTTCTATTACTTTAATAAAAATAAGTGATGTATCTGTATTTTGATCCTTAGCATCATCTGTTGTAAAATAAATCTCAGCATTATCATAATAAATATCATAGTTTCCTGATTTATTTTTTGCCAAAGGGTATTCACGATGACATTTCTCTGGATAACAGAGATGCTTAAACATTGGAAAAATAAACTTTTCTTTTATATCATCTTCATTTTGTAAAATATGATGGTCAAAACCTTGTATCCATTTAATGAATTGTTTAATTGACTCTGGAATAGTCATCAGATAATCTACCTGCTTGGATAAATTTGCTATGCCTTATTTTGTTCGTGTAACTAGCAATTTATCAAGTCAGTTTGGATAGTATAGTAATTGTAGATACTTTACTAAGTTTAGAAATACCAGATGTAGAAAAGTATTAGTATGAAAATCTAAATTATAAATTTAAGGGACAGGCAAAACGCCCATCCCACAAAATTATCAAAATCATTCTGCAAATATGCAACGCCCTTTGTTTGCTATCAGAGGCGCGAACATCAACTTTAAGCCAACGCCGCCACCTTCTCTAGCAAGCCTTGGAACAACCTCAAGCCATCATTACCCCCCAGCATTGCGTCTGACGCCCTTTCTGGGTGCGGCATCATCCCCAACACATTGCCCCGACGATCGCAAATCCCGGCAATATTGTTCAGCGAACCGTTGGGATTCTCCCCTTCATAACGAAACAAAACTTGCCCGTTATCTTCAATTTCTGCGAGAGTGGCTTCATCGGCATAGAATCGCCCCTCTCCGTGGGCAATAGGTAAAGTAATAACTTCACCAGTGGTATAAGATTGAGTCCATGAGAGATTAGTACGCTCAACTTTCAAAGGGACGCGATCGCAGATAAAATGCAAATCACGATTTCTGGTTAACACTCCTGGCAAAAGTCCAGCTTCAGTTAATACCTGAAAACCATTGCAAATACCGAGGACAAACTTACCCTTTTGGGCGTGTTCAATAACCTGCTGCATCACGGGCGAAAACCGGGCGATCGCACCACAACGCAAATAATCCCCGTAACTAAAGCCACCAGGGATAATCACGACATCCAAATCAGCAATATCTGTTTCTTGATGCCAAACCATGCGAGTGGGTTGTAAAAGCAAATCTCTAGTTACATAAGCAACATCGCGATCGCAATTAGAACCGGGAAAAACAATAACACCGAATTTAGTCATTTGTCATTTGTCATTTGTCATTTGTCAATGGGAGCAGGGATTAGGGGTATGGGAACAGGGGAAGCAGGGGGAGACAAGGAGCATATAACCAATCCCCAATCCCCAATCCCCAATCCCCAGTCCCTAAAAGACCCCAGTTTGTGTTTCGACCTCAATCAAATCAAAGCGGTAATTTTCAATTACAGGATTTGATAACATTTGGTCACAAATGCTATCAAGGTCTTGACGTGCTTTCTTTTCATCACTTGAGGTGATGGTGAGTTCAATGTACTTGCCAATCCGCACCTGGTCAACGTTCTCGTATCCCAGTTGCTTAAGACCGGATTGTACAGCCACACCAGCGGGGTCTAAGACTGAAGGACGAAGGGTCACGAAAATTTTGGCTAGATACTTGGTTTGCACGGGCTTTTTCTGAATGCTGCGATCGCTATACTATAACTTTCTGCTCCAACTGAGTGAAAATAAGATTACGAAGCGGTTAAAGTTAATTGATTAATTAGCCCATCTAACAGCTTCAACTACAGTGGCATATTTAAATAATTGTCTATGAGAGCCATACGCACCCGCAGTCAAGAGCGTATTTTCAATCTACTGAAAACCATCAAAAAAGGCATTTCCGCCCAGGATATTTACGTAGAATTACGCAACACTAATCAGAGCATGGGTTTAGCGACAGTTTACCGTTCCCTAGAAGCCTTAAAACTCGAAGGCATGGTACAAGTGCGGAATTTGGCTAATGGTGAAGCTCTTTACAGCCTAGCCCAGCAAGACAAACACCATCTTACTTGTTTGCAATGCGGTGTCTCAATTCCAATTAATCAATGCCCCGTTCATGACCTAGAAAACCAGTTAGAATCCAGCCATAAGTTTAAAGTTTTTTACCACACCCTGGAGTTTTTTGGGTTGTGCAGCCAATGCCAAGTAAACCAAGCTACTGAGATTAGTCAATAGTCATACCGATTTTATGTGAGGTTGCGCTTAATTTTCTCACAGACTAGAGCCAGTGACCATCAGAAAAAGCCTGCTTAGGCAGGCTCATGATGTGAATTTTCATAAATAAATGGTGTATTTAATTTGATCTTCAAGCTTAATTACAGGAGTAATGGAGTGTTGAGAATTAGCGTTGAAGAAGCAGCTATGAATTTAAAATCTCTTTTGGAACGAGTAGCTAGGGGAGAAGAAGTAATTTTGCTAGAGCAAGATAAAGCTGTAGCTCGTTTAGTTCCTCCGCTACAAAAAGAAGAACAATTAGCAAGTATGAAGCAATTTCGTGATTCCCTTGCGATTAAGGGTGAGTCATTGAGTGCAACTGTCATAAATACACGTACAAATGATTCAGAAGTGCATTAGCGTCAGCTTATTGTTGCTTTGTTCAAACAAAACTTAACCAACTAAATACGTCTGCGACTGTTAATTGCCAATTTTCCAAAACACTCAAAACGGGTAAGATATCTTGCTGTTCTTTTAATTCTGGTAATTTATTGGGTTCAAAAATCATGATTGACTCATCATCAGCATCCAGTAACCAACCTAGCTTTGCTCCATTTTGAATAGAAAATGTAATTTTGCGGATAACTCGGTTGGCTGATTGTTCTGGTGAGAGAATTTCGATTATCCAATCTGGGGGAATTTCAAATTTATTTGTAATTCTGCCTTTTGCATCAAGGGGAATTCTTTGCCATTCAAACACAGCAATATCTAGTACTATTGAACGACCTTGAAATGTACAGCGTAATTCAGGAAAAGCATAAGCACTTTTTTTCGGTTTACCAATCTCATTAATACCTGTGACTAAACTGCTTTGTAAGGTACTATGTTTTCCTTGCGGCATAGGTTTTTGGTAGATTTGCCCGTTAAAATACTCGCTTGCTGGCTTAGTTTCTGGTAGTTTTAAAAACTCTTCTACACTTAATGCTGTAGTTGGCTCAATAGATAAGGTCATAATTTAAAACTATCAAAGCTTGATTATTTTATCATTGGGCATGGGGATTATGAAAAAGGGTAAAGGGTAAAGGGGAAGGGGTTTGTTTCTTTATCCTTTTCCCTTTAACCTTGTCCCTTTGTCCTCTCCACTCCCCACTCCCCATTTTTAACTAGGGCGGTTATGTTCTAATCCTGGGATTTGTTTAGAAAACAACTCGTTAGAGTCAACTTGACCATTTGATATAACTGAGCGCATACCCTCAAAAGCAGCAGGGATAGTACGCGGATCTATAAATAAGACCTTGCTGCTATCGCTTCTACCAATTGTTGCACCCATATCTAGATAGCCCAAGGCAAATAGAACTTCCACTGCTTTATTGGCATTGGGATTTGTCTGGAGCTTTTGTGCAATAATTTCTGATGACTCTGCGATCGCTTGTGCTTTTAAAACTTGCTGCTGACGTTCCGCTTGAGCTTTCAAAACGATCGCCTTTTGTTCAGCTTCCGCTTGCAGAACTGTTGATTTTTGCCGAGCTTCCGCATCCAATATTTGCGCCTCTGCTTTACCTCTAGCACTATTGACAGCAGCTTCGCGTTCACCCTCAGAATTTAAAATTGCTGCCCGTTTGCGTCGTTCTGCCGACATTTGCAATTCCATCGATTCCCGCACCGCTTGCGATGGAACAATATCTCGCAGTTCTACCCGCGTCACTTTCACACCCCAAGGATCAGTGGCAATATCTAAATCTCTTAACAACAGTTCATTGATTTGGGAACGAGCAGTAAAAGTTTCATCCAACTCTAGTTGTCCCATCTCGGAGCGAATTTGAGTCAGCACCATGTTTACCATTGCCGATTGGAGATTCTCTACCTTATACCAGGCTTTTTCCATATCCACAATCCGCCAATAAAACACTGCATCTACCTCAATCCCAACGTTGTCGCGGGTGATGCATTTTTGGGGAGGAATATCTAAGACTTTTTCCCGAATAGTTTCTCTGTAAACGATTTTATCTAAAAAAGGAATTAAAAAATTCATTCCTGGTTCCAGCTTTTTGTTATAGCTACCCAATCTTTCCACCAAAGCTTCATTACCCTGATTGATGACTTTTACAGAACCCGCTACAGCAGAACCACCAAGGGCTAAAAAGACTAGTAAAAAGAACTGTTCCATTGTAAATCTCCTGATTTTTTAAGTATCAAATGTAACTCAAAAGTAAAAGAAGTGGGGAGTTAGGAGTTAAGAGTTAGGAGTGGGAGAGATGAGGAAGTAGAGATTAATTTCTTCCCCATGCCCAATGCCCAATGCCCCATTCCCAATAACTAATGACTCAATAAATTTTCTGGTATCACAATTAAAGTAGTGCCTTCTCTCCTCACTACATAAACTCTTTGATGGGGTGCTATGGTAAATTTGTCATCGTCGCATCGTGCTTGCCAGGAATTTCCCTCATACAGTACCCGCCCTGTTTTACCAGGTGGGATTTCTGTTAAGGTTTCGGCTATAACTGCATCCTGAATTTTCGACTGGCGTCGTCGTGGTTGCAAAAACCGACGAGAAAGCACAATTAATAATGTGGAAAGTAATAGCCAAACTAAAACTTGCAACCATACATTTCCCAAACCCACTCCAGACAGCAGCGCCACCACCAAAGCGCTAATTCCCATCATGAAAGCGACAAACGCCGATGGTAAAAATAGTTCTGTTAAACACAGAACTCCTCCTGCCAGAAGCCAGATTAAGGTAAAACTTGGCATAGCGCCATCCTAATGTCTACATTGACGTAAATGCATTTTTACGATTAGATACAGCCAGACTAAGTTATTTACAACAAACAAAACTTGGTATTTATACCAATAATTTTGATTAATTCAGTAACAAGGTGTAGCTAGCAGTACACAAATCCAGTCTATTCTAGCCTTCAAGTCATTGCCAGCTAAAGTTAACCGAAGTTCATGTATGAAGAAGAATTCAGAACTCAGAATTCAGTATTTAGTATAAATTCTGTAGACTGGTTGATAGCGTAGCGTATACCCTTCGGGATGCTTCGCTTAGAGGATGTTTGAAAAGTCCTCTTGTCGGTATCAAAAGTTTTAGATCCCCCTAAATCCCCCTTAAGAAGGGGGACTTTGACTCCGGTTCCCCCCTTTTTAAGGCTACGGTGTACACACAAGTCAAAAGAAGATCAATTTCTCATTGTTCTCTCGTTCCTATGCTCTGCATAGGAATGCCTGATTAGAGGCTCTGCCTCTAGTCAGATATTGAGTCAGAGACTCAATGAATGCATTCCCAGTCGGAGACTGGGAACGAGGAAATGCTTATCAAGCTAGGTTTTTAGGACTTGTGTGTACACCGTAGCCTTTTTAAGGGGGGTTAGGGGGGATCTAAAGTGCCTAAAGTTACAGCGAAACACTTTTCAAACATCCTCTTAGAGCGAGTATTCAAGCGTCGCGTCTGAATATTGGTTTAAAACCTTGCTCTTTGTAGGCAAAATAAGTATTAGATATTACCATTCCCAAACTCTATCCCTTTTTGGGTAGAGTATTCTAAATTCTAAATTCTGAATTCTGACTCCTGAATTCTGACTCCTGTTTTATGATTTCGACTCAACTGATAATTTTTTGTATAAATCCACGCTGTAAGAGTCCCATTAATCCGATGGGAGATAGCGTTTGTGCCAGTTGCCAAACTCCTTTAGTTCACCGTTATCTTTGGGCAACTGGCTCATCATCTGCTCAAATCCCACCAGGCACAAAGGTAGCAGACAGATATGAGGTAATTAGTTCTCAGATTTGGCTGGATACTCAACCGGGACTACCACCAGATGTTCCTGAAGAATTGCCAACGCAAGTAATTCCTTATTTACAGTTATATCAAGAGCGGTTGCATCTCCCCCAGGCTTATGGTTTTGCCTGTTATGAGGAAAATACAACTGATATCTTCTTATTGGAAAATGTACCGATAGATAAAACAGGAAATATTTATCCAACTATTGTTGAAGCATGGGAACAAGCAACGGCGGTACGACAAGTTTATTGGCTGTGGCAAATTCTCCAACTTTGGACACCTCTATCAGAATTGGGACTTAGCCAAAGTTTATTGGTAGTAGACAATTTGAGAGTTCAAGGTTGGTGTGTACGATTGTTAGAACTTTACCCAACACCAGCAAATGCGAAACTGAGTTTACAAAATCTGGGAGAATGTTGGCAGTTTTGGGTAGCTTCTGCAAAAACATCAGTAGCCAAGGGTTTACAGAACATCGTCCAGCAGATGTGTGAAACTGAGGTTGATGTAGAGACTATTAATATTCAACTCAATAATTTACTACTAGCATCTGCGGCAGAATTGCCATTAGTTTTGAAGGTGGCAGGGTCTACAGATATTGGCCCAATTATGGCGCAAAATGAAGACGCTTGCTACCCCAATACTTTGATTGATTTAGATGAACCTTTATTGCACCACTTATCGATTGTTTGTGATGGCATTGGTGGACATGAAGGCGGCGAGGTTGCTAGTCAGTTGGCAGTGCAGTCTGTAAAGTTGCAAATTCGCGTTTTACTAAAAGAGATTACAGAACAAACTGCACTTGTACCACCTGAGTTGTTGCAAGAACAATTAGAAGCAAGCTTGCGGGTGGTAAATAATCTAATTTGTGCCCGTAATAATGAGCAAAAACGCCAAGGCAGAGAACGCATGGCTACAACTATTGTTATGGCGTTGCAAGTTCCCCAACGAGTGCAAACAAGTACTGGGTGGCAATCAAATAATACCCATGAACTTTACTTGGCTAATGTTGGCGATAGCCGTGCCTATTGGATTACTCGCAATTATTGCCAGCTACTCACAGTAGATGATGATGTCGCAACGCGAGAAGTACGCTTTGCTAAAAGCTTGTATCGA
Organism: Nostoc sp. CALU 546; assembly: GCF_048836525.1. Classification (NCBI taxonomy): domain Bacteria; kingdom Bacillati; phylum Cyanobacteriota; class Cyanophyceae; order Nostocales; family Nostocaceae; genus Nostoc; species Nostoc sp. CALU 546. The sequence goes on along the minus strand of NZ_JAWJTF010000027.1, from coordinate 65,318 downwards.
AAGGCGCTTTTGAGACAAGATGCTAGTGCTTTAACTCAAGCATTGGGAACAAGAGATTCAGAATCTTTGCGTCTCAAGGTTCAGCGATTCATTGTTGAAGAAGATGGCATTTTGCTACTGTGTTCTGATGGTTTGAGTGATAATAATTGGGTGGAACAATCTTGGCAGGATTATGCAATACCTGTGTTAGCAGGGCAAATGACAGTTGAAGATGCTGTCCGCAACTGGATTGACTTGGCAAACGAAAAAAATGGGCGTGATAATACGTCGGTTGTTTTGACTTATTGTCGTGTTTCTCCAGAATATTTAGTACCTGTGACTCCGGCGTTGCCAGAAGAGATTATAGAAGCAGAAATACAAGAAGAACCAGAGCAATTAGAGGAGGAAGAGGAAGAGGAAGAATTAATTTCCTTTACAGAAAATTCGCAAACTTTGCTAGATTTGGATCTAGAGTTGGATCTTGTAGAGGAACCAATTCTTAACCCAGAAATTCCACCAACTTTAATTACAAAACCTAATTTAGGCAAACGTTTGGTAACGCTGGGGGGAGTTTTGGCGTTGCTTGTGGTGGGTACAAGTGTGGGATTATTTACTTGGTGGCAAGTCAATCCTCAAGGATTCCAGCAGATGTGTCGGCAACTTCCCCAAAGTTTGCAGCAAGTGTGTCCAACTGAAAAATAGAGATTAGGGAATAGGTTATACCGAAATATTGTAATGTTGATGAGAAATATTACAGTATTGATAAGGAATATTGTAATGTTGATGAGAAACATTAAAACATTGCTTATGAATATTGTAATGTTTGAGAAAAAGGTTGCAGTATCGATAAGGAATATTGCAATGTTAATGAGAAACATTAAAATATTGCTTATGAATGTTGCAATGTTTGAGAGAAACGTTGCAATGTTTGCCAGAACGGCTTTTATATTTAGGATGATGGACAAGAAAATTGCGATCGCTATTGAGTCTAGATAGGATAGCGATCGCACCACAAATAACCCTACATCACATCTTGCAACAGTCTAGAAGCTAGTTTGCAACTTGACCTTCATTCAAAAGGAACGACTCATAGATAATTGATATCTTCGCAATTAGAGACTTTTTAAGTCCATTGTAAAATGTTCATGATTTTACTGAAAATCTGATAGACACCACGTAGTCCGTAGGATAATGGAAAAGTGGTGACTTTGAGGAATTGAGATGACTGATCCAGTAACTACGATCGCAGCAGGGGCAATTCTCAACCTCGCATTTCAGGAGTTTGCCAAGTCGGGGGCTGGGGAAGTGGCAAAGAAGATTGTGGGCGGGGCAATTTCCTTGGCAAAGGAGCTACGAAATAAAATCACTGCTAAGTTTAAAGGAAATGTAAAAGCAGAAGCGGCGATCGCAGCAGTAGAAACTGACCATTCCCCAGCAGCGCTAAACAAGCTGGAAGTGTACTTGGATGATGCGATGGTCGATGATGCTGTGTTTGCGACAGAGCTACGGCAGGTAGCGCAGCAAATTATTAATATTCAAAATCAAACCACCTCCAATCGAGACTATAAAAACTATGGGCGCGACCAAATCAATATTGAAAAAATTGAAGGTAATCCCAAAATTGGTGGTTCATAAGCATGGGAAAACGTGGTAGGCGCGGCTATAGCAACCAGGGAGACGACCAAATCAATATCGAGCAGGTGAATGGCAATGTACTGCTCAAGCCACAGGAGACAGTGCGCCCTAACGCCGAACAGAATTTGCTGGCAGAAGTTAGGAAATGGGTTCAATTAAGACTTGAGGGACAACTGCACCATGCCGTCAGGCTGAATTTGCAGAAGGAGACGCAGCCGCAGCAAGTGCGTCGTCCTTGGGGTATGGAGGTGAAAGTGGCGATCGCTCAACCAAGTCAGCTATTGTCACCAGAAACGACGATTAAGCAGGTATTTGACCAATGTGGAGAGCGGTTGCTGATTTTGGGTGAACCGGGGGCGGGTAAAACAACGAGCTTGCTGGACTTAGCTCTAGAACTCGTGGAAAGGGCAGAAAATGATCCGCAGCAGCGCATTCCCGTTGTAGTCGATCTTTCTGATTGGCAACCGACTGCATCTCAATCAAATTCTAGGCGGAGTCACGGTACATCTAGATTACCGGGCTTTTCCAAGAAAAATCTCTCTGAGTCTCTTCCTGAAAAAGCGCCTGTCTGGTCGATTGCAAATTGGCTGGCTGGCAAGGTGCGAGAGAGATACGGCTTTTTGCCACACCAAATTAACCAATGGCTAGAGGAAAAAAGGTTAATACCCTTGCTGGATGGACTTGATGAGGTACGCCCAGAGTATCAGCAGGATTGTGTGCAGGCAATTAACCAGTGGTTAAAATCAGATTTGCGTCCAAGGCAGGTAGCGTTGTGCTGTCGGCGCGAGCAGTATAACACTTATACTCAAAAGCTGGAACTCGATGGAGCCGTTTATCTTCAGGACTTGACGGATGAACAGATCGAGACTTTTTTGGCAGAGACGAACCGAGATGAACTCAAAGAAAGCTTGGTAGCAGATGAGAATTTCCTGGCGCTGATTCGTAGACCGTTGTTGCTGTCAATGGCGGTACTTGCTTATAAGGAGCTAGATCCAACCCAGTGGCGGCAGGCGACTTCGGCAGGCGATCGCTTAAATTTACTGTTAGATGCCTATGTGCGACGGATGCTGACACAGGATACCCCTAGCCGCGCCTATCGTTACGGAAAGATTCCTAGCCCCGAACAGAGTCAGAAGTGGCTGGAAATTCTGGCCTTAGAGCTTTTGCAAGAGTCAGAAACCGAGTTTTTGATTGAGCAAATTGGAACAACATGGCTGTCAACACCCCTTCAAAAGTGGCTATTTACTTTTTTTGCCGTAATGTGTTGGGGACTAATCGGTGCTGGAATTTGTTGGGGGCTAATGGCTGCTCTAATTTTTTGGTGGCAATTCATTGGATTAATTCGTCTGCGTCAGATCGGATCAAGCCCTCGTCTTTTGTTTGGATTGGTGATTGGATCTTTATATGGCTTGGCGCGTGGAATACATGTTTTAAAGGATTTGCCACACATAGAATCAGTTGTGGGAAGCATCCAAATCTCATTGTCAAGTCTCAAACGACAAAAAGTATTACGCAAGCTGTCATCTTGGAAGACTATATTAGTCCCTACTCAAATTAGCGTACTAATTCGTAAATTGAATGAATTAAGCATTCCAAGATGGGAATTCCACTTTGAAGAATGGCGTTTTAAAATTAAAACTCTATCAGTGCCAAATCAAGGAATTAGGATCTTGTGGCGAAATGCAATCCTGATTACGTTAACATTTGTGCCTTACCATACCTTAATAGTCTGTCTTGCACAACGTTCAGCGTCTTCCCTTGATGACATTGCGTTAACTTCCTTGTCCATAGCTCTGCTACTATGGATTGGGCTGGGAGGGGGATATGTCTGCATCAATCATTTTCTAGTGCGTTTATCTTTGTATTGCACTCACTCGATCCCTTGGGACTATGCTCGTTTTCTCAACTATGCTACAGAACGGCTATTGCTCCAGCGTGTTGGTGGTCGCTATCGCTTTATACATGACTTGTTGAGGCAGTCTCTTGCTCAACGTAGAATCGACACCCATCCACATCTAATTAGTTCTCAAGTTTTTTTTCGTTGTGCCCAAGGCTACTATTCGATGGAGCAGTATGATCAAGCTTTGCAAAACTTTGATCGCGCCATTGAACTTAACCCCCGATATGTTGAGGCGATCGCAAGTCGAGGCTATACGTATTATTTAATGGAACGCTATAAAGAAGCATTGCAAGACTTCAATCGTGCCATTCAAGTTAACCCACAACATGAGCAGGCGATTGCAAATCGAGGCCGTGCCTCTTGTTTAATCGAACGCTATGAAGAAGCACTGCAAGACTTCCACCGTGCCATTGAACTTAACCCGGAATATGATTGGGCGATCGCACATCGTGGCATAACCTACCGCTTAATGGAACGCCACGAAGATGCGCTGCAAGATTTCAATCGCGCCATTGAACTTAACCCGGAATATGATTGGGCGATCGCAGGTCGTGGCATAACCTACCGCTTAATGGAACGCTACGAAGATGCGCTGCAAGATTTCAATCGCGCCATTGAACTTAACCCGGAATATGATTGGGCGATCGCAGAGCGAGGCTTTACCTATTACTTGATGAAACGCTACGAAGAAGCGCTGGAAGATTTCAATCGTGCCATCAAACTTGACCCCCAAGATGAGTGGGCGATCACAGGTCGAGGTCGTACCTATTGCTTGATGGAATGCTACGAGGAAGCGCTGCAAGATTTCAATCGCGCCATTGAACTTAACCCTAAATATGAGTGGGCGATCGCAAGTCGAGGCATAACCTACCGTTTAATGGAACGCTACGAGGAAGCGCTGCAAGACTTCAATGCCATTGAACTTGACCCCAAAGATGATTGGTATCGATACCTTCGTTCCCTTATCTACCTCGCCCTCCAAAAAGCCGAGTCCGCCGAAGCTGATTTAAACATTGCCATCGAAATTGCCCAGCAAAAATACACCGAAAAACCCGACAATTGCCAAAACACCTTCAACTTAGCACTCTATCACCTCGTTGCAGGCAATCTCTCAACCGCCCAAGAGTTATATCAGACTGCACTTGAGCAGACAGCTTTGCAAACCCAGATCCAAGATGCCATTCAAGATTTGAAGGATTTGCTACGGGTGTTTCCTGAAAATACCTCTGCCCAGGAAGTAAAAGCAGTGCTGGAGAAAAAGCTGAAATTACATTAACGTGAATTCGACAGGGCTAAAAAATAGCAGGAGGTTAAGCAGGTAAGTCTTTTGGGTAAATGTCAAGAGATTGTTTTTTAGAAAAATTAAGTATAAGCAGTCAACCCTGCTATAAAATTAACCAAAAAGTTAAACCTTTTAGGAGAGAGGCTTAGAGAGAGGTCAAAGTCTATTGCATACAAAAGAGCGATCGCAATAACAGCACCTCTGACATACACGAAAATTGTTGAGAGAGTTGACCTGGGGAACATCCTGGAGTGAAGATAAAAGGGTTAGATATCTTGTCACAGTACTAAGCACATCTGAGATCGGCTTATTTCCTTTCATTTCCCTACTTTTGGGGTAAAGATAGGGGGTAAGGGCGATAGATATTAACGCGGCAAAAAATTAAATAAAGTACGCACGGATTGCTAATACGTGCCTGGACGCAGAGGGTTAAATGCACCGTCGCACCCCGATGAAGCGTCAAGAAATAGCTGATTAAATCAAATTCAAAGCGATTTAATCATATATTTTGTAGCAGATACTTGTGGAAAAGAAAATGCTAGGTGTAAATGTTGTTATGAAAGTTGGCGATCGCGTCCGCGTTAAAGATTCGGTAGTAGTGTATCATCATCCTGAGCATCGGAATCAGGCTTTTGACATCAAAGGTACAGAAGGCGAAGTAATAGGTATTGCCACCCAATGGCAAGGCAGACCCGTAAGCGCTAATTTCCCAGTTGTAGTCCAGTTTAGTAAAAAGTTTAAAGCCCATTTACGTGAAAATGAGTTAGAAGTCATCTAAATGACTCATCGGCGGCGAAACCACTGAAAAATATTCAGTTCGCCGCGCATTCTTTTAAGCTCTTGGCGGTTCTGTTCTGCTGTTGTATAATACCATTCACAATAACGCTGAAACTCTGACCGTGACCGAACTTCGTGGTAAAAATGATGGGTTGTTTGATAAGTGGCAAAAGCTTCCTCAACTTGGGGTTGAGGGGATGGCATAATATAAGGTAAATTTTTAAACATAAAGTTAATTTAGTTTGTCATTTGTCATTGGTCATTGGTCATTGGTCATTGGTCATTTGTTATTAAGAGTTTGGAATTCAGGCAATTACCGCACTTTATAACTCATAACTCATAACTCATAACTCATAACTCATTACTCTAATTAAAGCCAACCGCGTAAGCGATAAACTAAAGAACCAATGTACTCTTTTAAAGCGGTGGTAAATTGGTGCAGGTTGTCGGTATCAGGTAATAAATTCAGTATAGCGGCTTTGGGAGTGCCACCAAGTTCTTGCAGTTCACCCTCACTAACCAGAAAGTCAGTGGGTGCAGGAATAGCATTGATTCCTTGACGCTGGAAAATCTGAAGCGATCGCGGCATGTGCATTGCAGAAGTAACTAATAATACCTGACTGATGCCACGAGACTCCAAAATTTTGCGGACATTTACTGCATTTTGATAAGTATTGAGTGAGTCGGGTTCCTGAACAATCGCCTCAGATGGAATGCCAATAGATGTAAGTATTGTTGCCATATCTGCCGATTCTGATGAACCGCTTCCCCGCCAATCAATGCGGCCTCCGCTCAGAATGATTATAGGAGCTTTTTTTTGGCGATACAGTTGTGCAGCATAAATGACGCGATCGCCAGATTCACTCAAATCGACAGTAGGTCTTGGAGGAAAAGCTGATTTAGTTGCGCCACCCAAAACCACAATTGCTTCTGCATTAGGTATTTGACTTGGAAGATTTTGCCATTCTAGCGATCGCACTAATGATTTAGCGATCCAAGCATTACTGCAAAATAGCAATAAACTTAGGGCAAAAGCAATTGCGATCGCCGCAGTCCGAGGTCGTTTCCACAAAGTAACTAATGCTACTACCAAACTTACGCAAGCTAGTCCTAATGGATAAAAAAATAGTGGCAGTAATTTGGAGAGATATAAAAACATATTGGGGACTGGGGATTGGGGAATGGGTACTGGGTACTGGGTAGTAGGGATTGGGGATTAGGAAGAGATAAGGGAGAGAGGGGAGACAAGGGAGAGGCCTGTTAAATAATTCTCCCTTGTCTTCCCAGTCCCCAGTCCCCAGTTCCCAGTCCCCAGTCCCCAGTCCCCAGTTCCCAGTACCCAGTCCCCAGTCCCCAATCCCTACCTTTCCCAAAACCTGAAATTGAAACTATTTCCAGGAGGGCGACGATAACGGCGGCCGGTTCTTCTTGTTTGCCGTTTGTTGATCCTCTCGTTTGTTGGTTCAACTTCAACCACTTCTGATTCTTCAACTGGCAACTGAGTTCTAATTTCTTCCTTACTTCCCCACCAAGCAGTAATCCAGCCTCCAGCTAAAGCGCCTATTCCACCTAGCAAGATACTCATGGGTGCGGGATACCCCAAATATACAAAACCAAGCATGAAAAATAACCAGTATTTCAGTCCTGTATCCACACCATCAGAGGAGGCTACAGCTGGGGCTTGGGGGCTATTACTAGTTACATTTGTGATCCAGCTTAAGATGAAACCGCCTAAGATACCTAAGAAGATGCTCAGGGCTGGTGCGGAGCCGGTCATGATTAATATAAATGTTAAAAATGCCCCAAATAACAGTTGAGAAAAGAAACTGGGAGAAATAGCGAAAAAATCGTTCTTTTTGTCTGCCATAGAGTAAAAAAAACTATTGAGAAATTACTGCTTTCAATTGTGCCTGTTGTGATTGAGTTGTATCCAAAATCTTTACGTAAGGTTCTTCTTCTGCCGTGAAAGATTCAGCTTGTTTGATTTGTGAAGCTAATAAATCGGCGGTAGCGTCAGCGATATCACCAGTGCGATTGTTCAAACGCTCTTTTAGAACTTCAAGGGGTGCTGTGCATTGGATAATCTGAATGGGAAGTTGGTGTTTTGTAGCTTGAGCGATCGCATCTTGCCGTAAATGCTGTTTATCATACTTGGCATCCAAAATCACCGAAAAACCTTGTTTAGCCAGTATAATTCCCAATTCCAATAGCCTTGTGTAAGTTTTTTCGGTCATCTGTGGTGTATACAAATCATCGCCACCCCGTTCCCACAGCGGAATTCCCCCTAAATGTTTCCGCACTGCATCTGAACGAAGCTGAATTGCTCCTAACTCACGGGCTAAATACTTTGCTGTAGTACTTTTACCAGAACCCGACAACCCCGACATCAAAATCAGTTGTCCCAGCTTTGGTTTTGTGTAATCCCAAGCCTGTTTGTAATATTCACTAGCGGTTTTTGTTGCTTCTTCCTTGACTGTCGCAGGTACGCTTGGATCATCTAGCAAAAATGAAGTTACCTTTGCCCGGACATAAGCCTGACGACTTAAATACAAAGGCAATACCTGTAAGCCTTCCCAGTCTCCAGTTTGCTCTATATAAGCATTCAAAAACGCATTACCCAAGTCTTTGCGCTGCCGTGCTTCCAAATCCATCACCGTAAACGCCACATCATACATTACATCGACAAAGCGAAACGGCTCATTAAACTCAATGCAATCGAACAGCAAGATTTTATCGTGCCACCGGGCAATATTTCTCAGGTGTAAATCCCCGTGACATTCACGAATGTAATCGTTGTGAATTCTGCTAGTAAATAATTCTGGACGTTCTGCAAAAAAGTTATCTGTATATTGCTTTGTTTCTGTAAATTGCGCCTGAGTCTGGGGGCCACCAATATAGTTCTCAGTTTGCTGATAATTCTCATCAAAAGCAGCCCGGACATTTGCTACTTCACCAAAAGTGCGAATATAATCATTCGTCTGTGCTTCGGCATGGTATTGAGCCACCACCCGTCCCAACTCTTCTAGGTGTGTCTCATTTAACTTACCCTGTTCAAAAAGTGTACTCAATAGTGACTCTTGAGGAAACTGGCGCATCTTCAGCACGTATTCTACAGCTTCGGCTGTTCCCCCTAGTTGATATTGCTCCCCTACCAAAGTTATGGGCAAAACTTCTAAATACAGTTCACCAGCACCCCGCTGATTTAACCGCAACTCTTCCTGACAAAAATGCTGCCGCTTATCTAAGGTGGAAAAGTCCAAAAAACCAAAATTCACAGGTTTTTTCAGCTTATAAGCGTAATCCCCAGTTAACAGCACATAAGAAACGTGAGTTTGAATTAGTTCAATGGGTTCTGTTACCGTATGGGGATAAAATCCAGGCTGCAACATTTGCTGAATTAGGACTGGAAGAGTTGCTTCTGTCATTTTTATTCCTCTGCGGTTCAAATACAAAAAAACCAGGAGTTATCCCCCTGGTGACATCAAAAATTATTACACAGTTTACTTAGCTTAAGAAGCTGTTTCAGTTTCAGTTTCAGTACCAGCATCTTCAGCGCTAATTTGTGGTGGCAAAACGCTCACAACAAGCCGCTCTAGTTCAGCTAGAGGTGTTACACCTTCAGGAAAGGGTATATCACTAATACTCAAGCTGTCTCCAATTTGCAGGTTAGAGACGTCGATTTCGATTACATCTGGGATATTTTCTGGCGCACAACTAACTTGCAATTCAGTGATTACGGTGTCTAACACACCACCCTCTTGTTTAACACCAACAGCATTTCCCACAAAACGCAACCGAACTTCTACAGTTGTGTCGCCGTGGCCAGCAACCGCGAAAAAGCTGAGGTGATAAGGTGTACCTTTTGCTGGATGGATCTGAAGTTCCCGCAGCAAGGTTTTACCGCGCCAAGGTGCATCAGCAATATTCAACTCAATCAAGGTGTTGTTAACGGAAGCTCTTTTGAGCAAACGCTCAACAGTTTTGGCCTCAATGGTCAAAGAAATAGATTCTGTACCCTTATGACCATACAAATTGGCAGGTATTAGTCCAGCACGGCGCAAAGCTCTTGGCTTGCTGCCTTCTGGACGTTTTTGAGATTCGACTGTAATAGCCATAGAAGTTGTCCTTTGTCATTTGTCAGTTGTCATTTGTCATTTGTCAGTTGTCATTTGTCATTTGCTAATGACCAATGACTAATGACTAATGACCAATTTACGCACTTAGTAAGGTAGCAGGTGTGCCATCGGGGTGCAATAAAGCGCGTTTAGGCCCGTGGATGGGGTCTTCTACGATTATGGTTTGATCGCGGCTTGCTCCTAGGGAGACGATCGCAATCGGGACTTCCATCAATTCGGCTAAGAATTTTAGATAGTCTAGCGCTTGCTGTGGCAAGTCTTCCAGGGTGCGGCAGTGGGTTGTTGACACTTGCCAGCCTGGTAAAGTTTTGTAAATGGGGCGACATCTCGCAAATTGACGAGAACTGGTGGGGAAGTGTTCACTGCGTTGACCATCGATGTCATAGGCGACACAAACTTGAATTTCCTCTAATTCATCCAGGACATCTAGTTTAGTGAGCGCCATACAATCCATACCGTTAATCCGCACGGCATAGCGACCGATAACAGCATCAAACCAGCCACAGCGCCGTTTACGTCCGGTAGTTGTGCCAAATTCGGCCCCGCGATCGCACAACAATTCTCCCAACTCTCCATCCAATTCCGTGGGAAATGGCCCTTCTCCCACACGGGTTGTATAGGCTTTCGACACCCCAATTACCCGGTCAATCATTGTCGGCCCTACCCCTGCACCAACGCAAGCCCCCCCCGCCACAGGGTTGGAGGAGGTGACATAAGGATAAGTTCCGTGATCTAGGTCAAGGAGCGTGCCTTGTGCGCCTTCAAACAAAATATTGCGCCGTCGTTGAATCGCATCGGATATCTTTAACGATGTATCAATCACGTAAGGTCGCAAGCGTTCCGCATAACCCAAATACTGTTCAATCACCTCTTGTGCATCTAGAGGCGGCAAGTTGTAAAGCTTTTCTAAAATGACGTTTTTATAATTAATCGTCCACTCTAACTGCTCACGTAGTCCATCAGGGTTCATCAAGTCTAAAACCCGAATGCCTGTACGTTCAGATTTGTCAGCATAAGTCGGCCCAATGCCCCGACCTGTTGTGCCGATCTTATAGCTTCCCCGTCGTTCTTCAGATGCCTGATCAATCAATCGATGATAAGGCATCGTTACGTGGGCTGTCTCAGATATCAGCAGGTGGTCAGTGGAAATATTTAATTCTTTTAGTTGGTCGAGTTCTGCGATCAAAATCTGTGGATCGATTACTGTTCCACAGCCGATAATGCAATCGGTATTTGGATACAAAATACCAGAGGGAATCAAGTGCAGCTTAAAGGTCTGACCTTTGACTACAATCGTGTGTCCAGCATTGACACCCCCTTGGTAACGCACCACAACATCTGCGGAACGGCTGAGTAAGTCAGTTATTTTACCTTTTCCTTCATCGCCCCATTGGGCACCTATGACAATGACGTTAGCCAAGAGCTTATATTAAGAAGTAAAGTTTCCACAAACTATTATTATTAACATATTGTTTGAATCATGTCAATCTAATTGCCTTGAATCAAAGCTAGCTGCCAAAGGCGGTAAGGCAGGAGGGAAACCTCTCCCATAAAGAGAAGAAGTTTGGACAAGGACGCATCTTTTCTCGTGCGACGCATCTCGCAAAGAATGTTTTTAATTTTTTTGTCCACAAGGGGAGCCACTGCGGTCTTGGCTCGTAGCCAAGATGAGCAAGTGGCGTGCAAGGTTTGTACCTTTTTCTTCCTCCTGCCTTCTGCCTTCTGCCTTCTGCCTCCTGCCTTCTGCCTCCTGCCTTCTGCCTTCTGCCTCCTGCCTCCTGCCTCCTGCCTTCTGCCTCCTACCCAAATATGGGGTCTACTTGTGCAAAATGTTCTGGCAGTAGGAAAATAAATGAAGCGGTATGCCTCCTGCCCTTTGCCTTTCTTCGGTAAAAGTCACAGCAAGTAAGGATAAAACATCATCTATTATGCAACCTTCTGGAACTCTTGCCGATTTAAATATCCTAGTAGTTGAGGATGATGATGATACTCGCTTTTTTATCACTACTGTCTTGGAAATGGATGGAGCAAAAGTTATAGCAGTGATATCAGCAGCGGCGGCACGCGAAGTATTGTCTGAATTACAACCCGATGTTTTAGTTTGTGATATCGGGTTGCCTGGGGAAGATGGCTACACTTTCATCAACAAAATCCGTGCGCTCAAACCAATGAATGGTGGACGTATACCAGCTATTGCTTTAACAGCCTATGCTGATAGTGAAGCTCGGATTCGTGCCTTGGAAGCTGGATTTGACACTCATGTATCTAAACCGATTGCTCCAGAAGAACTAGTTGAGATAGTGGCTTGTTTGGTTGCTTCTTGTAATTGGTAATTATTGTGGATCAACTCCTGACGGGGAATAGTGGCTACACCTACTCGCCTCCAACGAGTCAAGCTATTATGTTTTGTAAAGCCTACAGCATTAGGAAACCTCCCACTATGTCCAATCAGACAAACTTGACTGATGCTCGTAACAACCTAGCCGAACTCTGCGATCAAGTAATTGCAGATAGAGAAGTGGTAATTATTACCCGACAAGAAGGCGAAAGCGTCGCCCTAATTGCTGTTGATGAACTAGATAGTTTATTAGAAACATCTTATTTACTTCGTTCACCTAAAAATGCAGTTCGTCTGTTAACTGCTTTGGAAAGAGCAACTTGAACCATTGAAATACTTAGATTCAGATGCTTGGTCGCGGCGACTCACTCAAGAACACCGGATTGTTTATCTAGTAAGTGATGACCGAATTGATTTTCTTCAAGCTCGATATCATTACTGAAAATGCTAATTATATTTGGTAACAAGACTGAAAAGTTTCTTGCTTTTCAGTCCGTGAGAATTTCTTGCACAGTTGGGTAATTGAAGCTTAATTTAGTTTTTCTTTTTGAACTCGTTCCCATTCCTCTTGAATACTTTCTAATGCCTTCACGGTGCGATTTAAACGGGCTTTCTTTAACTCAGGAGGCTCTTTTTGGAATAAACTCGGAGAATTTATTACTTTATGTAGTTCAGATTGGGTGGAATGCAAGCGATCGCTCAAACAGCGTTCAAATATTTCACCATTACCACTGCTCACATTTTCTATTAATTGGCAATATATATACTCTTTAGAACTGATTTGACCATTGAGGACGGTATTAACAATTTCCTCGATCAACTTGTGGTAGCAGTCAGATAAGGAATCAGATAGTGCGTCTGGCGTAGGTTCTGCTGCTAGATTATTTATTTCAGAAGTAGAGGGATCGGATATTTCTTCTTTAGTTGGCGTTACGAAAGTTTCCTCAGAACTAGGAGATTCTTCTTTAGTTGGTGTTGGTAAAGTTTTCCGAGAATTTGTAGGTGAAGAATTCGCTTTAGAATTAGATAAGTAATAATCTGCTAAAGAACCGCAGAGAAACTCTTCACGAAAGCGGTTTATTTTGGCACGTGACTGGATTTTGCGGTAACGACGTTTCTGATACCATAAACCAGAAATGAGTAAGCCTGCGATCGCTCCGATGCCAACTCCTGTCAGAGCAACCTTGGCATCTTCTAAAGCTTGATTTTGTTGCCCAGATTCAACAGTCGGCTTGGAAGATGCACTTTCTGCAATAGCATAGTCGCTCCCTGAACTTAGCTGCACGCTAGTAGCGATCGCGGCAACAGACAGTATAAATCTAAATATTAACTTTGATTTCCACATAATTTGAATAGGTTAAAAATATGTTAACGATTTCGGAGTTGCTTCTAATTTAATCGAGACATCAGATAAAGCAGAGTTTTTCGGAGACTAAGCATCTCCCCAAGGAGTGAATAGTTAAGCATCAAACTAACTAGATCCCTCTTTGACGAAGGAAGTTCTACTCCACCATATAAAAAATAAACTTTGTCAACAGTAGTTGACGGAAGATGTTCTTATTTTTTAACATTATTTCTGCGTCTAGGAATCTTGGCAAAGCCATATATTAGTACCATTTTTCAAAGTATCTGTATCAGGCATTTCGTAAAATGGTTATGATTTATAGCGATCGCTCCGTTGGGATCGCATCTTGCTGGGCATAGAGCATAAAGTCTATGATGACATTAAATTACTCGTACTAAAGCAAAAATTGGGATAGATAGCATCAGTGCGTCACCGATAGCGATTCATCGAGCGTCACAACCCGTCATAGATATCGCCTCTTGGGTTTGGAATGTAGAGCTAATAAAATTTCAACTTTAAGAGACTTGCACAGTTTTTCTAGCTACCTTACCAAAGAATTAGGTCTAAAGCCCCGTGCTTCACGCAATGCTTTCAAGTAATGAGTAAGGAGTAATAAGTGGATGAAAAATGGGTATTTACTCATTACTCATTACTTGTTACTCATTACTCATTACTCATTACTCCTTCTTAAGAGCGCCTTTAGGTCGGTGAGGATGTCAATCTTGAATTTCTCTGTGTGCAGTTCTATTTATAGAAATAGAATAGCTACTTCCCATAAAGCTCAATTTATGGGTTACAGGTGTTATGGTGACTCCATCTGATTTGACATTAGAATCAACGCAAACAAAATAGGTACATCCCCGAAAGCTCAATTTATGGGTTATCGGTGCTATGCTTACTCCATTTGATTTGGCATTGGGGTCAGCACGATAGGAAGCTCCACGGTAGATTAAGTTATAATCTGGTTCCGATTTGGGAACAGGCTGTTGTGGATATGGTGTTTCCCTGCTGACTATTTTGCTTGTATAGTATTCGTAGCTTGTACTGATAAGAATAAGAATAAGTAGTAGAAGTAAAATCTGCCAAGGAGCTAACATTAAACCCAAAATCAGGCTGATAGCTGCAAATACAGCCACTAAATGCGAGATTTCCTTATTATTTCTTTTTAATAAAAAATAGCCAGTGATAAAACAAGCACACGGTAGAATCAAAAGGTACAAAGCCATATTTCCTACATTCGTAACTAAAAGCAAAGGATTTATAAAGCAGATTGAACTTATTTGAAAAGCTGTTGTTTATTTTACCTCCAATCAGCTTTAGGAGTTACCGTGTTACTTGAGTAAAAGTGTTACGTCAAGTTATCTGTATTAGCTGCGATCGCAAAGAAAAATTAACACTCAAGGCTATCTCAAGGCTATCTCAAACCTTTGAAGTAGTGAGCGTTTTTGTCTTTATTCATTCAGAGAGGTTACAGGCATGGTATGAAGTGGATGCTCAGTGTAAAGCCTTTGCTGAACTTGATGAAGATATTACCTCATAGCGATGTCATACTGCGATCGCATTCCTGAACGCAGAAATTTACTGATAAATAAAAATTAAAAGCGAACAAATATCACAATACAAAATTATTACTTTGGGGATCTAATAGGCAGAATAACCCACTAGAGCCTTAACCGATGTGCCTCTTGCGACGAAGTAAAAAATACATCATAAAAGCCTCGCAATCTCGCGTATTAAAAAAAAGCAGATGCGTGTTACTGTTTTAATCTCATTGTCTTCCCTTCGCGCTTTTTCCTATGCATCTGCACTATTTACACCCCCAACACCTTGAAGAATTAGTCAAGAGTAGTGGTATAGACTTACACTTAGTGCATCTCAATTTTAGGTCGCTCCAAGGTGTAACAGCTTATGAGTACCTGTTGATTTCTGAGCTACTCCCCCGCACGAATACCGGAATGGTGAAAGCCGGATGGTTGCAGCGTTACGCTCACGTTACAGAAGGTGGTTGGTGGTGTTCGGGACTAGACCCTCTGAATAATTGGCAAATGATGGAATGGGGATGCTTTAAGCCAAACCAACCCCGACAAAACCACAATGGCAAATCCATCAAGTACGAGCATCCTCCCAGCACACCAACGCGGGTGTTTTGTTTGCGGGTAACGTTGCAAGTGTGGCAGCAAGTCGCTGGGCGTTATAATCTGGTTATACCTGAGAATATCACCATTACTGCTGATGGTGAAGCTAGAGGCTTTTGGCAATGGGTGATGCAACAGAACATTCCCCTTATCATCTGCGAGGGTGTGAAGAAAGCAGCTACCTTGTTGACGCAAGGATATGTAGCTATTGCCATTCCCGGAATTACCAGTGGTTATCGGGTTGTGAAAGATGAATTTGGCAAAGTTACCCGTCGTCAGCTAATTCCTGATTTAGCAGCATTTACGCTTACAAAGCGCAGTTTTTACATTTGCTTTGATTTTGAAACTCAACCTAAGACAATTGCTGCTGTAAATAATGCTATTTCTCAACTTGGCTGTTTATTTCAGCAAAAAAATTGTCCTGTAAAAGTCATCGAACTTCCGGGTATAGAAAAAGGGGTTGATGAATTTATTGTTGCTAAGGGTGCAAGTAGTTTTGAGAAAATTTATCGCCAAAGTGTTGATTTAGAAATTTATCTTGCTCAAACCAAACCCCACACCGAGTTAAGCCTTCCGGCGGCACTTACCTTCAACCGTCCTTATATAGGTGAAATACCTTTCCCCACCTCTGGATTAGTAGGAGTCAAATCAGCGAAAGGAACGGGGAAAACTACGGCATTGCAAGGCGTTGTTCAACAAGCAAAAAATCGAAACCAACCCGTTTTGTTAATTACTCACAGAATCCTACTTGGAAGATTTTTGTGTGAAAAAATTGGTATTCAATGGGGAACACATAAAGAAGATGGTGAGAAAAAAATTAATAAAACACTTACCCCTGCTCCTCCCATTCTCCGCTCTCTCTTTCCTCAGCAATCCCTGGGATTGTGCGTTGATTCGATTTGGAAACTTAACCCGGAAAATTGGCGCGGGGCGATAGTAATTTTAGATGAAGTAGAGCAATCTTTATGGCATCTGTTAAATAGTAATACTTGTAAGCACAAGCGGGTAAAAATATTAAAGTTATTCCAGCAACTTATTGCAACAGTTTTAACAAGTGGGGGATTGGTAATTGCCCAAGATGCTGATTTATCAGATGTTTCACTTGAATATTTACAAGGATTAGCAGGAATTAAATTAACACCTTGGGTAGTTCTCAACCAGTGGAAACCTCAGCAAGGTTGGGATGTGACTTTTTATGATTCACCGAATCCTACACCGCTAATTCACCAACTAGAACTGGATTTACTTGCGGGACGTAAATGTTATGTTACTACCGATAGTCGGGCTGGGCGTTATAGTTGTGAAACAATTGAACGTTATCTGAAAGAACGGCTACAAAAATTACGGCGACAATTTCCTAAAACTCTAGTAGTTAGTAGTCACACTACAAACACACCTGGTCATGCAGCAGTTGATTTTATTGCAGCAATTAATCAAAAGATATCTGAATACGACGGCGTTTTTGTTACCCCTAGTCTTGGTACAGGAATTAGTATTGATGTTCAACATTTTGATCGAGTTTATGGCATTTTTCAAGGGGTAATTCCTGACTCGGAAGCAAGACAAGCTTTAGCAAGAGTCCGGGATGATGTACCGCGTGTTGTCTGGTGTGCTAAACGAGGTATTGGTCTAATTGGTAGTGGGAGTACAAATTATCGCTTGCTATCTGATTGGTATCAGGAAAATCAAAAAGAAAACTTAGCTTTGCTGAGTCCATTACATAAAATAGATGTAGATTTACCCTTAGTTTATGACCCGATTCATTTGCGAACTTGGGCGAAGTTATCTGCAAGAGTCAATGCTTCTATTCGTCTCTATCGGCAATCGATGCAAGATGGTTTAATTGCTGATGGGCATCAAATTCAGGTGCGGAGTAATGCGGTTCACAATAATATTATTCGAGATTTACGTCTAGCTTTTCTAGCAACTGATGCTGATGATTTAGCTACCCGCAAAAGGTTAATTTTAGAAATTGTTAAGGTTCAAAAAGATTGGGCACAAAGTCGTCAAAAAGCTAAAGAAATTAAACGTAAAATTAAAGAAATTAAGCAGCAGAATCAATTATCGGTAGCATCTGCTGTAGCTAATGCTAAAGATATTGATTATGTGGAGTATGAGCAGTTATTAGTTAAGCATTCCCTAACGGATGGAGAACGCAACCAAATTAATAAATATGTTCTTAGACAAAGATATGGTGTAGAAATTACTCCTTGGCTGAAATTGCAGGATGAACAAGGATATTATCGTCAGTTGTTAATCCACTATTATTTAACCCATGAAAGCGAATATTTTCACGTTAGAGATGAGCAAGAATGGCATCAACAATTATCTTGGGGTGAAGGTAAAGTTTTTCTCCCAGATTTAAAAACTTATACGCTCAAGGTTGAAGCTATGAGAGCTTTAGGGATGCTTCAGTTTCTTGAAGAAAAACGCGAATTCAGTGAAAATGATCCAGATTTGATATTGCTAAAAAATATTGCTTTTCAGCATAGTAAGCATATTAAAAGAGCGCTTGGTATTAACTTAGTTGGAGAAAAAGAGCAGGTTTCAGCAATAAAAATACTTGGACGATTGTTAAATTTGTTGGGTTTGAAGCTGAAGCGAGTAAATGAGGTTTATCAAATTGATTTAGAAACGCTATATGATGGTAGGGAGAAAATATTTGCTGTTTGGCATCAACGAGATGAGTTGATGTTGGCTCATGTTAAGAGTGTTGGTTATGAATTGCCTGATTATTCTTCAGACTGGAAATTTGAAATTTTACAAACGAAGTCTGAAAAGATAGACCACAGTTTATCTACCTATACTTTCCCATTATCCAAGATATAAGAATTAAGTTTAAATTTAGATATTGATGATTGAGGACTAGTTTATGTTCAAGTACAATCCTTTGGACTGCCTACCTTCGTCGGCAGAATTACCAGATTCAGATAATACCCCTGTGGATAACGAACTCCAAATATTAATTCCCAACTTATTGTTAGCCATCTTAGCCTCGATTTGGCAAAACCGCGATGACTGGTTTTTCGGTATTAACATGGGTATTTATCATACACCAAATATTGGAGCTATAGTTCCTGACGGTTTCTTGAGTTTAGATGTAGAACGTTTTGTTGGAGAAAATGGACGTTCTAGTTATGTTTTGTGGGAAGAAGAAGGCATTCCGCCAATTTTAGCTTTAGAAGTTGTTTCTCAAACTTACAATGGCGAATACGAACAAAAAAAAATTGATTATGCCGAATTAGGCATTTTGTATTATGTCATTTATGCACCAACTCGCCTCCGCCGGAAGCGTCAACGCTTGGAAGTTTATCGCTTAGTTGAAGGTAAATACATTTTACAAACAGGGGATAAAATTTGGATGCCAGAAATTGCTTTAGGTATTGGACGGGAACAGGGTACTTATCAAGGAAGGATGCGAGAATGGTTATATTGGTATGATGAGGATGGTAACAGATACTCAACACCAGAAGAACAATTGCAAAATCTGTTAGCCAGACTACAACAGCAAGGAATTGACCCAAACACACTTTAAATAGTTGAGAGTTAACCGCTAATTAATAATTACAATATGAAAGTTGATAAATAACAGATAGTTATGATTCGTTTACAGCTTGTCCAAAAGTATCTACTTTCAATTAACTAAAACTGGTTCGCAAGATTAAAACAAAAAATTATTGCAACAGGTACAATAGTAGTTGTAATTTTTTCAAAATATATCGTTAAGAATCCTGATGCTTTAGGCTAGATAATGTCAAAAGCCAAAAAAATTATATGAATGCGGAAGATTTTTTCAACCAAGGATTAAAGTATAATTTACAAGGGGAGTATCAAGCCGCGATCGCAGCTTACACCCAAGCAATCACGTTAAACCCTGATTATGCCGAAGCTTACCACAATCTAGGGCTGATCTTAAGTGGTCAACTCAAAGATTATCGTACTGCGATCGCTAACTTCAATCGCGCCATCGAAATCAATCCCAATTTTGCCATAGCGTATTACAACCGGGCTAATGCTCGTTACTTTTTAGCCGATTATCAAGGCGCGATCGCAGATCATAACGTAGCTTTACAAGTAGATCCCAATTTAGCGCAATCTTACCACAGCCGAGGGAATGCCTACTTTGCTTTGGAAAACTACGACCAAGCGATCGCAGATTATATCCAAACAATAGAAATGAGTACCCAATTAGCTGATAACATCAATATTGATATTGCCAACGCTTATCATAATCGCGGCGTGACTCGTTTTGAACGTGGCGATCATCAAGGAGCGATCGCAGATTTTCAGCAAGTTTTACAATGGCATCCCCATTTTGCCGCAGCTTACAGCAATCGCGGCAATATTCACCATGTTTTAGGAAATTATCACGAAGCGATCGCTGACCATAACCAAGCATTACAATTAGATCCTAACTTGGCAGAGGCTTATCATAACCGAGGTAATGCCTACTATGCCTTAGCAGATTATCAAAGTGCGATCGCAGATTACAACCGCGCCCTAGAAATCAATCCCAGCTTTGCCGGAGCGTACTATAATCGGGGTCTTGTGCTTGCTCACCTCAAAAACTATCACCAAGCAATTGAAGACTTTAACCAAGCATTAAAGCTGAATCCTGATGATGTGCAAGCTTATTGTGAGCGTGGTCTGGTTCGTAGTAATCTTGAAGATTACGAGGGTGCGATCGCAGATTATGACCAAGCGTTACAAGAAAATCCCACTCTAGCTTTAGTATACGGCTTTCGCGCAAATGCTCGTCGCCGATTGGGAGACTATCAAGGTGCAATTGAAGATAGCAATCGCCTATTACAACTCAATCCTAATTTAGCAGAAGGATATTGCGATCGCGCGGCGGCTCGTCGTTCTGTAGGAGATCATAAAGGCGCAATTAAAGATTATGATCGAGCATTGCAAATTAATGATAATTTAGCCGCAGCTTATTATGGTCGGAGTATTGCCCGTGAAGCTCTGCAAGATTTACAGGGTGCAATTGATGATAATACTCAAGCCATAGAACTTGTTCCTGACTTTTCACAAGCGTATTGCAATCGGGGAAATGCTCGTCGTCTTTTAGGAGATGAACAAGGAGCGATCGCAGATTATAATCAAGCATTAAAAATTAATCCTGATTTAATTGAAGCATATTACAACCGAGGTTCTACCCACTATGCTTTAGAAGAATATGAAAGTGCGATCGCGGATTACACCCAAGCATTACAATATAATCCCCA
Organism: Nostoc sp. CALU 546; assembly: GCF_048836525.1. Classification (NCBI taxonomy): domain Bacteria; kingdom Bacillati; phylum Cyanobacteriota; class Cyanophyceae; order Nostocales; family Nostocaceae; genus Nostoc; species Nostoc sp. CALU 546. Next base: position 44,560 of record NZ_JAWJTF010000027.1, on the reverse strand, counting down.
ATCTGCTGCATTTTACAGCGATCGGGCTAATGCTCGCTATGCTCTAGAAGATTATCAACGCGCAATAGAAGATTACAGTCGAGCGATCGCGATCGACCCCAGCTTTGCCGAAGACTGGTACAATCGGGGTCGTAGTCGTTCTCTGTTGGGAGATTTAGAAGGAGCGCTTGCAGACTTAAACCAAGCCTTACAGCGTCAGCCTAATTGGGCTTCAGCTTACATCCTTCGGGCAGATGTCTACCGCAATCTGGGAGACTCTCAAGGAGCAATTGCCGATTTCCAGAAATCCGCAGACTTGTATTATCAAGAAGGAAATATCCAGTATTATCAACAAATTATTGAGCTAATTGAACAGCTTTGAAGAACCCCATCCCGCCAAAGCTGTGCTTTGTCTCCCCTCCCCAAGAATAAGGCTACAGTGTACACATAAGCCTGAAATAAGTTTACAAAAAAGGCAGGAGTTAGGAGGCAGAAGGCAGGAGGTTAGGAGTATCAATTGAAACTTTGGTTCTGGGTCTAAAGCCCAGTTCATAAAAAGAATTATACCGAGACGCGCAGCGCGAGGTATAAAGCGTCCTTACTTCAATCCCACGTTTTTAAACGTGGGTTCCTCCTGCCTCCTGAATCACCTGTTTTTTCGCGTCAGTTTTACCCCACCCTAACCCTCTTTCAAGGGTAGGGGTTTAAAAATCTCGAAAATAGTTGAGAATTTTCTCAACTGTTTAACATGGTTTGGTCGTTTCAGGATTTAAGCATCGGCTGAAATAGTCAAAAAATGACCAAATGCAAAATACCTACCCTTGAAAGCCCTAACCCTCCCCTTAGAAAGAGCTACACACAAATCTTGAGAATCCTTTTAAGAGGGAGGCAAAAATATATTGGATATATTGGCGCTAATTACTGTGCGTTCGCTGATTTTAAGGCAGTCAAAGGAATTAATTCCTTGAGGGGTAATGATTAAGAGGATTTTTGAAGCAACTCCCTGATGAGAGTGGATTTGGGGGTAGTTTGAGTAGAGAATGATGTCAGGTGGTGGTGCATCGATGAGTGAGACAGAAGTAAAAATAAGCTCCGAGCGGATAGACGATATTCCATTAATAGTTGAATGGCTTGCTCAGATAGAGATAGCCAAACATATCGACCAAAAACTGAAGAAGCCGCACGGAAACCACCAAGGAATGAGCTACGGGCAGTTGAGTGTATTATTACTAACGTATATAATCACTCAATCAGACCATCGGTTATGTGCAGTCGAAGAATGGGTAGAAACACATCGAAAGATTTTGGAATTGACAACGGGGTGGTCGATAGGAAACAAAGATGTCAGTGATGACAGATTGGGAAGGGTAGTAGAAGAATTAGGCAAGCAATCACTTGCTAGACAAGAAATAGAAATTAAATTAGGAAGGCAGATAATTAGAGCATACGAATTACCGACAAAAATTGCACGCACAGACACAACAAGCTTCAGTGTAAATCATGAAAACACAAGTCATCTAGAAGACAATCTATTGCGTCATGGCTACTCCAAAGATAAACGCCCAGACTTATTGCAATATCGTCAGTTACTAGCAACGCTCGACCCGATGGGAATGCCGTTAGTCAGCGCCACTCTTGAAGGCAATGGAGCCGATGACCCTTTATATTTTCCCACCTAACTCTTTACTTCCTCCCTGATTCTACGGTCTTCATTACCCCTATTAACCAGCTTCAAAAACAGATTCTTTTATTGATGAAAATCCCTGAATCCATTTATGAGCTTGAACTTAAGCCCTGTAAGACATAATTCTCACTCACAAGGTCAAAATGAGCGAACGTCCAGTAATTATTGCTGCATTGAAGGTGTGCGAAAGATTCTGCTGAATATAGGAACTCTTGGTTCAGGCTTAGTTGCAGTTATATTTGTAGTAGCAGTAGAAGAATTATCAGCTGCCTCAGAGAGGATAGGTGGTTTGCTATTAGTAGAATCAGCAAAATCACTCAATTGGATAGCTGAAGATGAATTTGAAGATACGGAAGTAGTATTATCAGTATTTTGACTGTTGGGCTTGACCGGAGTTTGAGCTTGAGATGGAGTAACGATGAAAGTCGAACTTGTTCCTAATACCAGTATGAGCAAATGAGAAATATATTGTTTCATGGAGATTGGTAAAATGGGTTGATAAATATTCAAATCTTGAAGAAGTTGTGTTTGTTATTAGTTGGAAATAAAATCGCAATTTTCCAATATAAATCATGACGCTGTTGTACAATAAAGCTTGATCGCAGCGATTGACCAACGGATAGACTACTAGCGCTTAGTACATTAATTCCCTAACAACAACCGAAGCTCCTTGAATTACCTTTACTACAAGGCAAGGGGAAGGTAAACTTCTCTTTAGTAAAAAGAGAGCGGTTATTTTACAGCAGATTGCAAGTTAATGAAGTACAAAAATACCCCACCCTAACCCTCCCCTTGCAAAGGGGAGGGAACTGGATTTTCGGTTTCCCCCATTTGCAAGGGGGGATTAAGAAGGGTAAAAGATGTACTTCATTTAGATGCAAAATGCTGTAAGACTATGAATCAGTCTGATAGAGAGTTGGCAAATAGATACACCTGGAATAATTGACGTTTTTTCATCAACTAAGCCAGCACAACCATTAATATCTTAGTTATATTTAACCTATTAATAGAAGAGGGATGTTACGGAAATTTGTAAAAAGGCAGATTTATATAGAGCAACTCTTAATTAGCATATTTAACTAGCTCAAGCAAAAAGTATATAAACTTTTAACAAAACCTGAGTTTGATGAAGTAGATTTAGTTAATAAATATATATTTGATTTCTGAAAAAACTCAGTACAACTAAGAACCCTTCTTTCCTATTGCCTATTGCCTATTGCCTTTCAGAGCAGATAAGATTCTTACAAGTTAAACTAGACTTCTCTATTTAGTGATGGCGACACCCGCATCTCCTATTTTTCTGAAAATATATGAAATTTAGAACCTTAAAATATCCTTTTGCACTAATGCTAGTCAGCTTCAGTTTTTTGCAGACAGCTGATGCTCAAACTCCTGTCGCTGATATTTCCCAGCTATCTCACGAAGTTTCTGTGCTTCGGAAACAGGGCCCAACAGGGTTACAAGTATTTCTCAAATCCCATACCAATACGCTAAATACCGATTCTTCTGGTGCAGTTATACCTTCCCCTGCACTCCGGATTGCTTTAGATGAACTTTGCCAACAACGCGACTGTTACGCCTCTCGTCTGTACTGGTATACTGACATAGAACAAGCCAAAGCTGCTGCTAGAACCAGTGGTAAACCCATTCTATCTCTGCGGTTATTGGGAAGGCTGGATCAGGATTTGAGTTGTGCTAATAGTAGATTCTTTAGGGTAGCGCTGTATCCAAATGTTGAGATTTCTAAACTACTTCAAGACCGTTTCATTTTGCACTGGCAATCAGTGCGACCTGTACCTAAAGTAACTATTGATTTTGGCGACGGACGCAAGTTAGAGCGAACGATTACAGGCAATAGCATTCATTATATATTGGACGCATCGGGGCGTCCAATCGATGCAATTCCAGGGTTATACAGTCCCAAAGCATTTTTGCGTCAGCTACAGCAGGCTGAAGTAGCAGTAAAAAACTACAGTAAACTTACACCAAGCGATCGCGAGTCTTATTTAAGAAAATACCACAGCGATCGCCTAAATTCTATCCAAACCCAATGGGTTGCAGATTTATCTCGCCTGGGTATCCAGTCTCCCCCTAAGTTGGTGGAAACTCCGAACAATCCCAGTCAGCCACCTACAGCAGAAATAGCAAGCTCTCTAGCAGTTTCTAAGATGATAGTTGAAAGGCCAATGCTAACTGCTCTCCAGTCTGATGCTGAACGAAATCAAAACGCTTTAGCTGAAATAACCGACCAGGAAGTTTGGAACAAAATTGCTCAACTCTATGCCGCCGATGTCAAGCTAGATCAAAACAGTATCTCTCTAATCAAAGCGAAAAAGTCTCAGTCTGCAAACACTCAGGAAGATAATTTGCCGATAATAGTGAAAAAATTTGAAGCCACAATGGCTTTAGATACAGTCAGAAATGAATATATGCTGCACAGCCAAATTCATCAATGGTTTATGCAGGGTCAGCAAACAAGCAGTGTGGAAACACTCAATGAACAGGTATACGCCCAACTATTTTTAACTCCTAGTTCTGACCCTTGGTTGGGGCTTTTCCCCAGCGACGGCTACAGCGCCATTGACAATGATGGCATCCGGTGAACTACCCACACTGACTTGGAGTACCAAGTACAGTGTTGGCTTCTGTAATCACGGGGGAGTGCCGCAACGCGTAATAGTTAAAGTGCTTAAAACAAAGTCCTTTAACCTGTGAAAAGCTTGAAGTCAGTAAAAAGGAGTGACGAGATTTTATAGTATTGACACCTCACCCATCACTCCTTATAACTTGCGCGTTGATTAGCTGTTACGCATTGTTAAATTACACCAGCTGACTACTTCATTTATCCTCTAACTAAAGAGGCGGATAATTATTAAGTTAGTTTGTGCTTTTCTATACAAAAAGTTGTAAATGATTAATATCTATTATGCAATTCTATAGGATTACTACTTTTGCGATCGCACTTGCCGTTCAAGACAGTCGCTACGAGATCAGCGATCGCACTCATCAAGCAATTCACTCAAAGAGCGATCGCTTGCTACATGGTCAGGTCAACCTTCTGCTTTCTCTTCTGCCTCCGATCTCCCAATGACGCTCATGTTTGCAACTAGCCGCATAAATACTTCAGGCGATGTACCACCACCGATTCCCAGACTAAACCCAGCTTCACCACCCTCTGATTTAACCCCAACCTTGTCCGGTGCTGTGCCTTCATTCGTTGAGGCCTTTGCAAATGAGTCGCTCCCCCCTTCTTTTATCAATGTGCTTTTTATCATATTTGGCACAGTCCTTCCCTTTACATCTGGGAACGCCATTATCGAACTACTAAACAACTCCCGTTCGGCTCCGGGACGCAGTGTAAATTCTACAAGTACTTTCGGCTCAGGGCTTTTACGATATAAGTAGTTTTGAGCCTGTTTGAAGTCTCCTAAATGTCCACTTAGCTTCGCGTGATTACCTCCTTCAAGTTCTTTCCAATCCTCTAATTTCATTGTCCGGTATACCTTCAATGTTTCAGGTTCGCCTTCACCTGGTTGAGCATCCGTTGCTGACTGCGTTCCAGTCTCGCGTTTTTTCCAGCCGTAAAGTGTCATGTACTGCTCCTGTAAGGTATGTTCCTGATCCGGCATACTCTTATGTTCGATGTCATAAGTTAGTGCTTCTGTAAAATGTTGTTCGTTTTCAAATTCTGCATCCGTGGAAAAGAGTTGTTTGAGGTGGAATTCAACTACCTCTGGAGAATATGATTCTGTGAGACTGGTTATGAGTGGGTTATAGAGCGGGGACTTTTTAAAAGCACCAAAGTTTGCGTATGTTTTTGTTGGTTTGCCCTTAATCTTGACTTTCAGTTGTAGTACGTGCCCACTGGATAAAGCAGTCGTCAAGCTGGTGATAGCTCCTGTAAGGCTTTCTTTTTTCTGGATGGGTTGCTGTATCGGTTCAGCAGATGCTTCTAAAAAGGAATCTTCCTGCGTTTTCTCTAATGGCGATCGCTTCACTGCCCCCCCATTTTGCTGCACAACATGGGTCAACTCATGCGCCAACAACTCCTGACCGCCTCGACTCCCTGGGTTATATTCCCCCTGTCGAAAGAACACATCCTGTCCCGTTGTGAAAGCACGCGCCTGAATTGACCGATTCAACTGATCGGATTGACCATCTGTGTGAACCTTCACCCCACTGAAATCTGCGCCAAACGCCTGTTCCATCGGTTCACGGATGTTGTCTGCCATGATTTGTCCACCCCCCCGCGCTTGGTTAATGGACGCTTCCAAGTCAGGCGCAGTAGCCATCCCAGCCTCAGACTGACGCTGCACCATCGGCTTCATTTGTAATTCTTCTTCTTCTTCTTCGGGCAATGCTTCTCGTTGCAGTGTGCTATTGTCCAGAGATTTCATTTGTAATTCTTCTTCTTCTTCGGGCAATGCTTCTCGTTGGATAGACTGACGATTTACAGGTTGCGCCATTCTTTGCATTACCTGCTGTGCGACGCTATCAGCTTCCTGTTCGTAAATGTCTCCAGGCTGGCTAATTGAGAGTTTTGCTTGGCTACGTAGTGGTATGCGACTTATATCGTGAGTAAGTGGTTTATCGAGTGGTTGTATTTTTGGAACCGCTTGGCGTGAAATTGCCGACGACTCAAAACCAAAGCCGGGTGTCGGGTGTTTCAGAGATGGAATTGAGAAGTCTGTAGTAGTTTTTTTCTCTCGGCTAACCTGTTCTCTCATTTTTTTTCTCCAGATGCCCAAGCCCTAGCTAGATAAATATTTTGCTGTTACTAACAATCTAGCTAGAATACAGCGATCGCACTTTTAACACAATTGCTCAAAAGTCTGAAGCTAGGTAAAGGGCAAGTTCGACTTTTGGCTACTTTTGATTCTGACGCAGTACCTTTAGCCTTGATTTGAGGAGAGGTTTTTTATTTATGGACTCAAATCAACAATCAAGTTTTTTCACATTCGATGGAGATGTTGGCGGTACTGCTGGATACGCCGGGGTTTCGGCGGCATCAGATGCTAGCAAGGCGGCTATTGCTGCGGGTAAGTACCTCCATGACTCACGGCTTTTGAACCAACTCACAGAACACGTATATAAACTTTTGCTAGAAGACTTGCGATCGCAGCGAGAAAGACTTGGTAATTATAATTCCCAAAGGTGGTTGTGATGGCTACAGGCGCTAATAACGGCAACATTACTCACGAATTAAATTATGTCACTACTAATCGTTTTTATGTCGAAATAGACAGTTCTATTGCTGCATCTTTCGCCGAATGTTCAGGATTAAGTATTCAAATTAAGAAAAATATTTTTCAAGAAGGTGGTGTCAACGACCAGCAAAGAATTTATTTAGGTCATACAGAATTTGCAGACATAACTCTTAAACGTGGAGTTACCGATCATCCAGGTTTTTGGAACTGGATGAATGCAGTTTTTGATGAACAAAAGAAAACATCTCGACGCAATGTCAATATTTTGATTTTCAATCAAGCTGGTGAAACGATGATGAGTTGGACTTTGATTGGTGCTATTCCTATAACCTGGAAAACACCAGCACTCCAAGCAGATGGAAAAGCAGTTGCCATTGAAGAATTAACTTTAGCTTATGAAGGTTTACAAGTTGCAAGAGCAACAGGAGGAGGAACTTCTGTTCAACGAAATCAAAAAACAGGATATTTCGTTTCTAGCTAATTGGCTATTTATAAACTATAACTATGCAAATTATTCAATCTCCACTGGGAAACAATATTCATCCACTTGGAAGAATATCATCTTTATCTAATCCTCATAGAATGTTATTGAGAAAAGAGTCTCATTTTCTGAATCTAAAAAGTAATTTTATCAGTCCAATACAAACTAAATCACCATTAGTAACATCCTCTAAATTTTTCTTGTCTCATGAACATGAACCATCGATACAACCATTAATCGGTTGGGATAGCTGGGATACTCAGGATATAAATAGTGACTTTTCACTACTTGAGTTTGATTCTTCTGATTCGATAATTCATCCAGAAAATAATAATGAACCAATAAAAGACAGTATTCCAGAGATAATGCCAACTCGCATTGAGAAAAATACGAGTAATGATGCGTCATCAAAAATAAATCTTCAAGGTAAATCTAAATCCAAAAAAACAAATAAATCTCGACAGCCACCAGAAAAAAAGTCAAAACCAAAATCTAAGACTAAAAAAACAGTTAAATCATCAGTGGCTAAGAATGTTGAGCAATTTGTTGATGAAAGTAACACTCCTATTAGTTTTAAGGAAAATAGGTTATTAGCATCAAATGAGCCTTTATCGGTTGAGGCTAATTCGGAACTCGAACCTTTACAACTTGATATTGCTTCAGATCATACTACAACTGACAATAACTCTGTTAATAGTATAACAACATCTACTTCGCCTAATATTGAAGATAAATCGATTTCTATCAAGAATATTAATCATGACAGTCAGCAATTAAACTCTGAGTTACCATATAGGTTACCTAGTGCAGATTCATCTGTCACGGAAAGTATTTTGATATCACCAAAAGAGATTAATTTAGACGATACTATAAGTGAAACAGGAGAAACTTCGCCTATAGAATTAACTTTGCCTAATAATTTAGAGCAACCATCTGTCCCATATATTAACTTTAGCAATAATGAAGAAAAAATAATCACTGAACCATCAGAATCAGCTAATATCTCAGATATCCCAGTCAGCCCAACGCCACCACAACAGGATATAAAATATCAAGTTCCTTTTATAGTTGATAATCAAAGCACCACTTTTCAAACAAATTTAATACAAAAAAAAGAGGTATCACCAACCGTAAATTCTTCATCGCAGCCAGAAGAATCACCACATATAAATAGTAATTGTGAGGTAATTCCAGCCATTGAACCAGACTTAATATCAGAAAGCACCGCAAATGATTTTGTCAAAGATAATGCTGTGGCTGATAATGTTCTAGACAATGCGGCTTTATCTTCAAAACTTTCCCCACTTGATGTTAATGATGAAAATATTATAGGGGCGGATAGCTTTACGTCCAAAGCGGATGTTGCTGTCCCTAATTCTGAATCTTCAACCGCTTTATCATCAGTATTTACTTCACCTGATGTTGATAACGCACCTACTTTAGTCTATCCTTTAGCGAATGATGAAAATATTATAGGGACGGATAGCTTTGCGCCCAACGTGAATGTTGCTGTACCTAATACTGAGTCTTCAGTTGTAAAAAGCCCTATTACATTACAACAAAAAATTGATTCTAGTGTTACGAGTGATTCTCCAGTCAGTGCGTCTGTTCAATTAACACCTACCCCCGCTAATATTGAAGATACACCTAGTTTATTCAGGAACTCTGATAGCAATGAAAAACTCCAACCACAAGGGGATGGAGTTTTTGGTCATGGGGAATCGGGCATAGGGCATAGGGAAGATGTTACCAATGCCCCATGTCCAGTACCCAAAGCGACGGGGCGACTATCCCTCTACAGACACCTGGGGATGGAGTTTCCCGTTGCTTTCAATGAACAGTTAGTCAATTCAGAGTCACAATCTGCTATAGCGGTTAATGTTTCAGATGTCTCAGCAAATATGAATTCACTGGAACATGACAGCAATATTGAGAATATTACCAGCGAGTCTACAGAAAATAAGCCCATATTAGCGCTACCTGAGATTAGTGAAACAGAAAAAATTACCGCCGTATCGCCTGAGATTCTTGAAGCAACAGTAGTTAACGCCACATCGCCTGAGATTGTTGAAGCAACAGTAGTTAACGCCACATCGCCTGAAATCGTTGAAACCGAGAGTATTTTCAGGAAAACTATTGACAATGAACAACCAGTAGAACCAGAATTTCCCTTTGCAGTAACAAATCCTGAAATATCAACCTTTGTTGATACCTTAGATAATCCAGATATCCCAGAAGAACTAACTTCCTCACAAAATGAGGTAAGCACAGCACCTAAAATTGAGCAAAATGCGATCGCAGAAAATTTGCCCGCGCCTAAAGGTTATGCTACTGGTGGTCATGTAACAGACTCCCGCGTTGAAAATCGTCAGCAGATAGCACCCTCGGATACTGTACCAGCAATGCTTACGCCTGGGGAGTTTGTGATTAATACCAGGGATGCACAGAAGAATTTACCTCTACTGCATCACATCAATACTGGTGGAACACCGCAGGATATTATCCTTCCAAGTTTACAGACACCCAATCCTCAAAAACCAGAAGAAGAAACTTCTCCAGAAACTCCGACTAAAGTCGATTCTTTTCCAGACACTTCATTACAGCTAAAAAGCGCTGAGACTAACCCATCTCAGATATCTAATCCTTTAACTCCTTCTTCCTGGGGTTTAGATATTGGAAAACAGAAACTTTCGATACTCAATTCTCCACAGCTTAATCTTCTTGAAAATGAAACGATTCATGTGGATGAACCTTCACCTCAATACTCATCGCCTCCCCTGATTTTCCGAAAAACAAATTCTACCACTAATACATCTTCCCAATGGTCAAATACACCTTCTCAATGGTCAAGTGTGGAAGATTTACTCAATGGAAATAATGATGAGTTCACTAGCTTTAACTTTAATGATGGTGAATCTAACAGCCAGAATTCTGAATTTTCTCATGTCTCAGAATCGTCACAAACTTTTGCTAAACACATTCCTACATTTAGAGGCTTTGCTGATGGTGGAGAAGTCACTCCACCCGACATATCTAGAGAAATAGAACCGATAACTGAGACGATAGAGAGCGTATCCTCGTCTTCTGAAGAAGGTGATAAAGATGATACGGCTAATCTTGAAGCTCTAGCCCGTGAAATTTATAACAGATTACGACAACGGATAGAAATTGAGCGAGAGCGTCATGGCGGTTACTCAGGTAGATTACCTTGGTAAATTCCTATTAAATAATTATTTTTTGGAGAAATATTCAAATGGCAAGTCCAGCAATTATTGTAATTCAAAAGCGTCAACCGCAACTTGAGAAAGCCAAACTTGTAGCTTATAACGGGGAAGCGCCAGATATTGAATTAATGTTTAATCCCACAGACATTAGTTTTGCTCGGACTGTTAAGTGGGAAAGTAAGCAAGGAAATAGAGGAACTACTCTACTTCCAAAAGTGAATTTTTCTGGCGTTGAGCCTTACAAGTTCACACTGAAACAGTTGCTATATGATACTTATGAAACTAAAGAATCGGTAATGAAAAAGTATATAGACAATATCAAAAAAGGAGTAGAAACTATTAATAGAACGACCGATAAACGCCCACCTGTTTATATATTAACATGGGGAACAGAGTATTTTTATTGTGTTATCACGAGTTTAACTTACACATTAAATATGTTTCTGAGTGATGGTACACCAGTCAGGGCACTGGTAGATATATCCTTGCAAGAAGTAGATAAAAATAACCTTCCTGGAGGACGTGAATCTGATTCTAAAGGCGCAAGTCGCAAGCCAAACGCCAAACTGGGAAGAACTACTTAATCGAAAGATTGTTTAAACGTTTTAAATTTATATATTACTACTTATGCCTCCTAAAAAAAGCCTTTATTTAAGTGAGCCTAAAATCCAGATAGACGGACAACCTGCTTCTCCTGAATTAATGAAAGATTTGTTGCAAATCACAGTTGAAGAAAGCCTGCATTTGCCAGCAATGTTTACGTTAGTTATACATAATAGCTATATACCCACATCTGACCGAGCAGAAAACAGGGCTTGGCGACATGAGCAGTTGTTTAAAATTGGCAAAAAAGTAAAGTTGGGTTTTACTTCGAGTACTACTCAAGATAATAATTTTCAAGATGAGGTAGAAAAATTCTTAATTGAAGGCGAAATTACAGCGATGGAAGTTCACTTCAATGAAAAATCTGAAGCTGATATAATTGTTCGCGGTTATGATATTTCCCATCGTCTGCACAGAGGTCGCTATAATCGTTCTTTTTTAAATGAAACTGATAGCGATATAGTCAAAAAAATAGTTGCAGAAGTAGGCATCAGACCTGGCAATATAGAGACAACTGGCGAAGTTCATAAATATGTTTTTCAAGAAAATCAAACTAATATGGAGTTTCTGCGGGAAAGGGCTGCCCGTATTGGTTTTGAACTATTTATTACAGAAGAAAAACTAAATTTTTGCAAGCCAAAAACTCAGGGAGATTTACCACTAGAATGGCTAGTTGATATTAGTAAATTTAGTACTCGTGTCACCAGTTCTGAACAGGTGAGTTCTGTGGAAGTACGCGCCTGGGACTATACCCAGAAAAAATTGATTAGCGGAACAGCCAAGAAAGAGAAGCAAGTAACCGAGACAGGAAATCAGCTAGGAAGTAGTACCAGTAATGCATTTTCCAATCTTAAGTCACCGAAAATGATTGTTGTCGATAAACCAGTTGCTAGCAAAAAACAAGCAGAGACGATGGCTCAGGCTTTGTGTGATGAACTGGGAGGAGAATTTGTTTATGCAGATGCCAAAGCATCAGGGAATCCTGAGATTCGTCCTGGACGAGTTGTTAAGCTTCAGGGTATGGGCGATCGCTATAGTGGTAAGTATTATGTTACAGAAACCCGCCATTTCTTTAATCAGCGCGTTTATGAAACTGATTTCAGCGTCCGGGGACTACGTTCTGGTAACTTATTCACAACTCTATCTCCAGAAAAACGTCTACAGCCATCTGAGACTTTATTAGTGGGGATTGTGACTGATAACAAAGACCCAGAGGCATGGGGTAGGGTGAAGGTTAAGTTTCCCACTCTCACAGAAGACCATACAAGTGACTGGGCGAGAGTTGTAGCTGTGGGAGCAGGCCCAAATAGAGGTTTCGACTGTTTACCAGAGGTGAACGATGAAGTGTTGGTAGGTTTTGAACATGGCGATATCCACCGTCCCTACGTTATTGGCGGGGTATGGAATGGTAAGGATGCACCACCGGAAAAAGTAAGGGATTCAGTTACGAACGGTGTAAGATTACGCACCATTAAAACTCGTGTAGGTCACACTCTACAGTTTATTGAAGAAGATAAAGGAAGTAGCAAAAAAGGTATTCGTGTAGAAACTGAATACGGTCACAAAATATATCTGAATGATAGTCAAAGGTGTATAGAGATTGAAACTAAAGGCGGTCATAGAATCAAAATGGACGATATGGGTAAATCTGTTTCAGTGAAATCAACAGGTAATATGTCATTAGATGCTGCTGGAAATATAGACATTTCAGCCAACGGTACGATTACAGTCAAAGGTGCGTTGATTCGACTTAATTAATTTTTCAGGAGGCAGGAGGCAGGAGGCAGGAGGCAGAAGGTAAGAGAATGCTTGTTTGCCCTTGGGAGAAGACTCGCTGGTACGCTAACGTAATTTGTAATTTTCGGTGAAATAGTTAATGAAAAACACTATGGGAGGTTGTGATGGGTAGACCAGCAGCAAGAATTACTGACAATGTGGCGCATCCTTTACCCCCAGTTTTAACAGGAGGGCCGGGTAGTCCCAATGTGTTGATTGGGTCTTTACCTGCGTGGCGTGGCGTACTTGCTGCCGCAGTACCAGGTTTGCAGTCTGCTAAAACATCTTCTGATATAGCTATCAAAGCGGCTGAGGCTGCTACTTTAGCGGCGGCTGGTACGCCAGGGGCACCTGCTGCTTTAGCTGCTGAACAAACTACAAAGACAACGGCAGCTTCTACTATGGGTAGTGCGATCGCAGCAGCAGCAGCCGGTGCTGATATTCATAATTGCGCGACACCATTGCCTGTCCCTCCTCACGGCCCTGGGGTTGTGATTGACGGTAGTCAGACTGTGCTGATTAACAATCTACCTGCCTCTCGGATGGGCGACACTGTTTTAGAAGCATTGGGGCCACCGAATAAAATTATCAAAGGTAATCCTACTGTTTTGATTGGCGGCTAATTGGAGAAGTAGAGAATATGAGGGAGAGGAGAGTTGGAACTTTATCCGAAATTTTGTCAGGATTAATAATCAATCTGCTTTCAGGACTTTTCTCCTCATCAGTCACCTATCCTAGTTTCTTCTCCCAAAATAATGCCTTGCCCATCTGGGGATTTAGCTCATAACCACTGAATCCGCACGCCTTGTATGCTGACTGGGCAACATGATTTCCTTCCAGTACCTCTAGCGTGAGTTTGCAGCAACCCAAATCAAACGCGATCTCCTCCGCTTTCTGTAGCAGCAGTTTGGACAAGCCTCTACCACGGTAGGGTAAAGCAACGATGACATCGTGAATATTAAGTAATGGCTTACACGCGAAGGTAGAAAATCCTTCTAAGCAGACAACAAGCCCTGCGGGTTCGGCATCGACAAACGCAAGAATTACATGAGCCGCTTTTCTTTTTGCAAGCTCTGCTGAGAGATTTGCTTTAACGTAGTCCGACAAACCTTTACCACCACCCATCGGGTCGAGCGCATACTCATCCATTAATTGCACCATAGCCTCCGCATGAGCAAGTATACTCAGGTCTGCTTCAAAAATTTCAATCATCTATTAATTCTTGATTCTTCAAATATTGGCATAACGTTTCTGGTCAGTGGCTACCGACAACCCTAGTTTGCGATCGTTTATCTGAATTCAAAAAAACCAATTCCGATCCTGAAAAGATACTACCAGGAAAGGGAATAAATGAATTTCCTCAAAACTCTGTTCATCCACTTTAGAACCTCAAATTGCCCTGCCCTTGCCCCTCTGCCTCTTCATCCTCGACCTTTGGCGAATAGGCTTAAACCCTCTGTGCCGATATCTTTAAAAATATCCATGTAACAACTGTCTAAGTGCCAGATATGGTTTATGGTCGCGATCGAGCCTATTTGGGAACAGGTTGGGCTTATCCACTGCATTTAAGCGTGCAAGGTGGGATACAACTTAGCCGTGAAGATCAAAAAGTTAAAGAATCTATTTGGATTATTCTCCGCACGGGTGTAGGTGAGCGGGTTTATCGGCCTACCTTTGGTTCACGCTTGTCGGAACTGGCGTTTGCACCTTTGAATAGCGATACCCTACTGCGAATCCGTCTTTATGTCTTGGAAGCTTTAGAAGTTTGGGAACCACGCATTACTATCGATGAAGTTCTGACTGATCCTGATCCTGTGCGTGGCAGAGTGGACATCATCATCAATTATCGGCTCAAAGACGGCCCCGATATTTATAGTTTTGTTTATCCTTATTATTTGGTTTCAGCTGGGGAGGAATCGTGATACGAATTAAAAATTGAAAATTGAAAATTAAAAATTCAGAAAGCTAAATTTTATCTGGGTTTATAGGCTTGTATCTGTTACATTCTTTTTTTTTAATTGGTATGAACTTTGATTTTTTACCGAAATTACCTTCTTCTAACTTAGACGATCGCGCCTTCGATGATTTGGTGGAAGAATGTATTATGCGTATTCCTCGCTACTGTCCAGAATGGACTGACCACAACCTCAGCGACCCAGGAATTACGCTAATTGAGTTGTTTGCTTGGTTAACTGACCAAATGTTGCTCAGATTCAACCAAGTACCCCGAAAAAATTATGTTGCTTTTTTAGAATTACTGGGTATTCGTCTCCAGCCTCCCGCCCCAGCCCGCACGGAATTAACTTTTTATTTAAGTGCTGCACTACCTGAAGCTTACACGATTCCCGCAGGATTAGAAGCTTCAACTATCCGCACTGAGACTACAGAAGCTATTACTTTTAGTACAGATTCTCCGCTAATTATCGGCAAACCCCGCATCCAACATTTCTTAACTGCCCAAACTACCGAAGATATTCCCCAATCTCTGCGCGAAAGAGTCACAACTTCCTGGACTCGTCAATCTAACGGTTACTGGACAGGTAATGAACAACCGATTTTTGAAGAGGAACCCCAACCTGGTAATTGCTTTTATTTAGCAATTAATTCTGACGATCCTTTAGACGCTAACGTTTTAGAAATTATTTTCCAGGGAGCTGCGGCTACTCCGGCTGGGATTAACCCCAATCAACCACCCCGGAAATGGGAAGCTTGGGACGGAGAAAATTGGCAGCCAGTTTTATTACAAGAGTCAGATGATAAAACTCGCGGGTTCAGTTTTTATGAAATGGCTCAACAGGGTGGAAACCCGTCTCAAGGTGCAGAGGTACGTTTGCATCTACCTCAAATTTGGCCTGTGGCTAATTTTACCTCTTATCGAGGTCGCTGGTTGCGCTGTAGCTTTGTTTCCACAGAAGCCAATGAAACTGGTTACAATCGTCCACCACGAATTATTGGATTAGCGGTGCAGTCAATTGGCGGTACTGTTAGGGCTAGTCACAGTACACTGATTCAAGATGAGCGATTGGGAATTAGTGATGGTACACCCGGTCAAAGTTTCCAGTTACAAACAGCACCAATTTTAGAACGCCGAGAAAATGAATATATTTTAGTTACTCCTGCTGGTGGTTTGCCTCAAAAGTGGACTGAGGTGAGAGATTTTGCTGATTCTGGGCCGCATAACTTCCATTACACCATCGATTCAATCACTGGTACAATCCAGTTTGGCCCGCTGATTCGGGAACCTAGCCAACTTAAACAGCAAACCCAGGTGCGCTCAAGAATTCAGCAACCATCACTAGATGACACATCTGTACAAGTTCTGGAAAATAACCAGTCAGAACACCAATATGGGGCGATTCCTCCCCGTGGTTCAGAAATTAGAATGGTTACTTATCGTACAGGCGGTGGTAGAGAAGGTAATGTTCAAACTGGGGCAATCCAGTTTTTGAAATCTGCGTATCCATACATTGCTAGTGTGGTAAATCGTGTACCTGCAATCAATGGCGCGGATGCGGAATCGCTGGAACAGGCTGTGATCAAGGCTCCCCGCATCCTCCGCACACGCGATCGCGCCGTCACTGCTGAAGATTTTGAAGTTTTAACTCAACAGGCGGGTGCTGGTGCGATCGCTCGTGTCCGGTGTTTGCCAGCAAATTCTCGTAGACAAGCTGGTATAGTTAGTTTACTTGTAGTCCCATTCGCAAATACAGATGCGATCGCCCAAGGCAATGGCATGACACCAGAAGAATTTGCCCTCAGTAATGCCCTGCAAGAGCAAATTTTGAGTTACTTAGATGAAAGACGGTTATTAGGGGTACAAGTAGAGTTACAAGAGCCGAATTACGTAGGTGTTTCTGTACAGACAGAAGTTGCTTTAGAGCCAGCATACAATAATCCTTTTGCCAGCGAAGAAATTCGTCGGAATTTAAGGCGATCGCTGTATAAATATTTAAATCCCTTAACTGGAGGAATCGACGGCAAAGGTTGGCCATTTGGGCGGCCAGTTTATACATCAGATATTGTCGCATTACTGCAACAAACCCCAGGTGTGCGTCATTTAGGCCCCGTGCTGCTATTTCCCATCCGCAAGCAAGGAGAAAATTGGCGACGACAACCATCACCAGAACAATTGATCGATCCAGGCTCAGAAGGTTTGATATGTTCTTGGGCTGATACAAATCTGCGTTCAAATCACGACATTCAAATAATTCGTAATTCGTAATTTGTCATTTGTCATTTGGCAGTAGTTATTCTACTTCCAATTCCCCATTCCCAATTCCCAATTCCCAATTCCCAATTTCAAATCCTATGGTTCAAAGTCGCTCTAGTCCAGCTGTAAGCATTCAATTAACACCGATGCAAATTCCCGAAGCTTTACCTGTGGCAGGTTTAGCATTTGCAAATGCAGAAAACATTGATGTTGCTGGACGTACTTTACTTTTGCATCCTGGACATCCCAGCGAGATGATTGTACAAGTGCAAAACTTAGAACAACGTCCTTTACGGGTAAGATTAAGCGTTGAAGGAAACTTCCCATCCCAGTGGTGTCAGATTGGTACAGAAGGCAGTGAGATACCGCCTCGTGGACAGATGGATGCTGTTCTCTACTTCTCAATTCCCGACACATTTTTTGAAGACCAAGAAGCAATTTCCCCTGGAAAAAAAGACAAACTAACACTCAATTTTCGCAGCCTAATTACTCTACACATAGATCCAGGCACAGACAACGAACAAATCGAGAGAAGTGAGTATTTCGATTTATACATCCGTCCCTACACTGCCTATATGGAATTCTTGCCAATTTTGTATCGGGAAGTGGACTTTATTGGTCGCTTCATGAAAATATTTGAGCAAGCTTTTCAACCAATAGTTAATAGTTACAACGTCATGTGGGCAAACCTCGATCCCTTGACAGCACCGCAAGCACTACTACCTTTTATGGCTCATTGGGTTGCTTGGCAAGTAGATTCAGTTTGGGATCTCCAACAACAACGGCGTTTAATTCGCCGTGCTGTAGAACTTTATCGCTGGCGAGGAACTCGTAAAGGATTGCGTCTCTATTTACATCTTTATACTGGTTTACCGCTAGACGAACATTTACCGAATGAAGCTGATAAACATATTAGTATTACCGAACCTTTTGGCCCAAGTTTCATTATAGGAGATGCACAACTAGGAAATGCCGTTTTAGCAGGTGGACAACCATATCATTTTATAGTGCGTTTGCGTTCCAACATTTCTAGTGGCATCATCAACGAAGAACTTATCCAAAGAATTATAGAGCAAGAAAAACCCGCTTTTTGCACATACGAATTAGCCATCGAAAATCCCTCTAGTTAAATAATTCGTAATTCGTAGTTAAGTAAAATTAAACAGACTTTTAATCCAAAATCTAAAATCTAAAATCTAAAATTACTATGTCCCATCCTTTCCCACCTCCACCAATTAAATCTTTTGAACGCTTGCAAGCCGCAGACGGTTTATTAATTAATGCGGAACGCTGGCGCACAGCCCATGAATATCACCGAAATCGGCAAAATGCTCAATATCAAAGTTTAAATCAACCGGGAATTGTCTGCGGTTTAGGCGTGCGAGATGTGATTGCCCCAAGCCAAGTTGAAGCGAGATATCGAGATGGACGTTGGGTGCAAATTCAACCTGGTATTGCAATTGATTTAGCAGGTAATCTAATTGTTGTACCGACTTCTTATGATTTTCCCATTGATATAGAAGTAGTAAGTTCTGAACCGCTCATGATCTACTTAGTAGTTAGCTATGTAGACCCCGATGAATTGCGACGCGGACAGCAAAGAGATATTGTTCAAGAAACTTATCGAATTGACCAAAGAAACTCTACACCAGCCAGTTCAGAAATAGAAATATGTCGAATACTTCTGCAACCAGGACATACTGAAATTACCCAACCTGCGGATGCTTTCTTTCCTGGATATAACAATATTGATTTGCGTTATCGCCGTCAGGCACAAATGCGTCCCCAAGCACTTGTTTGTATGGCGCAGGCGACTCATAGCGATCCTGAATGTGCGCGTAATTTTTTCAGCCTTTCGTATTTGTTGCAAGCAGTAGAACCTCTATACCCAAGTTTGCGAGGGGCTGATGAACCAGGTCAGGTTTCTTTAGCAGAAAATATCCAAGACTTTGACATACTCTATCTAACAGGTGGACAGGCTATATCTTTAAATAGTCTCGAATTTGAATCCCTCAGAAATTACTTAAATTTAGGTGGTGTTCTTTTAGTTGATGCACCAACAAATGCAAATCCTCTGATTGAGAGTACTCAAGCCTTAGCACAACAGTTAGAAAGTCCTTTAAGACCTTTAGAAGAATTGCAACGCAGTCATCCTTTAAGGACAAAACCTTTCTTATTTGCTGCCTTGCCAATGGTTAATCAACAGCAAATTAAACTGTTTATCGGTGGAGGAATTATTTTAGCAATTGGAGATTTAGCAACTGCTTGGGGACTAGATAGAGATTTGAGTTTACCCAGATTGACCATTCGTACAGCTCAGGAATTAGGGATTAATATTCTTCATTATGCTTGGAAGCGGCGACAGTTAATTGGTTTGCAACAAGAAGATAATTCAGGACAGTGGTGAAAGTGGTATTTTAGAAACACCGGGCGATTGGAAATCGGCGGCTACACAAACTTTTGTCCGCCTGCGCGGACTTTCTGAAACCCGCGTAAGCGGGTTTTGTTTGTATAGCCCCAGACTTCTAGCCTGAGGGCGATCTAGGGGGAAACTTGGGAATCAAGAGTTCTTTCAATAGCAGATCAGGAATTTGCAAAAGTATCAACATTTACCGCTTCATGTCGAACTGGAATTAAGATCACAAATTCTGTACCATGCTCTGTAGAAGAATTACATTCGATTGAACCACCATGTTTTTCCACTATAATTTGTCGAGCGATCGCTAATCCTAATCCAGTTCCTTTACCAACGCCTTTAGTGGTAAACAAGTGGTCAAATATTTTTTGCCTAACTGATTCATTCATGCCTTTTCCATTATCAGCAATCTTCACCTCAACTTGGTTTTCTTTTAAAGAAGTGATAATTTTAATTCGGTTAAGATTAAGTTTTATTTCCTCAAAACTCCGACCTATATTTGATTCATCTAATGCATCAATAGCATTTGCTAAGATGTTCATAAATACTTGATTCAGTTGTCCTGGAAAACATTCGATTTGGGGGAATTTGCCATACTCAGTAACTACTTCAATCGCTGGACGGCTATCATTGGCTTTGAGACGATGTTTTAAAATTAAAATTGTACTATCAATGCCTTCATGGATGTTAAATGGTACTTTGTAATCTCTATCGGCACGAGAGAAAGTACGTAAACTGGTGCTAATATTTTTGAGCCTGTCACAGGCTATCGTCATCGAATCAATTATCTTAGGTAAATCTTCTAAACTATATTCCAAATCGATTTCTTCGGCATGAATAAGAATTTCATCTCCAGGAGTAGGAAACCTTTGTTCATATAGTTTCAAGTGTTTAGTAACATCAATCAATGTTGGTTTAGCTTGTTGGAGACTGGCAGCAATAAAACCAAGAGGATTATTCATTTCATGAGCTACCCCAGCAACTAAGTTACCCAATGCAGACATCTTTTCACTTTGCACAATTTGTAATTGAGCTTGTTGCAAATCTTGTAAAGCTTGCCCCGCTTGCTGATAAAGCCGAGCATTTTCTAAAGCTATTGCTGCTTGGGAAGATAGTAGGTTAATTACCTCTAAACGGTTACTAGTAAATACTCCTTGATTCAGTTGATTTTCTAGGTAGAGAATCCCCATCAAATGACCTTGGTTAATAATGGGGGTACATAAAACACTTTGAGGTTGATGTAGGAGCATATATTCTCCAATTACACCAGGAATACTTGTTTTACAATTGTCTATGATGACGGTTTCTTGGGTATTCTTAACGTAATTGATCAGTTTTCTAGGGATATCTTGACAAGTATCTAATAGTTGTGAATCAAGAATGGTTTTGATATCAGTCTGAGAATTTGACTGTTGATCGATAAAGGTAATTGCCCGCACTTGCCAAATATCTTCTTGAGGAAGAATTAATACAGATGTTTTCGCACCAGAATTTTCTAGGATAATGCGAGTGAGACTGCTGATTAATACGTCTAATTCGATACAACTGGAGATAGTTTGAGCAGCTTTGAGAATGCAGGTTAAATCTAGAGCATCAGAAACATTAGTACTGCTGGTGGCGTAAGTTGATGTACGGGAAATGCTGGTTATGCTTTCTAAGGGATTGAAGTTGAATTCTTGCTGTTGCAAAATGGATTTGAGTAATTTGGGATAGCGTTTTTCCAAGTCATCAGTTTTGGCTTTTGCTCCCCAACGGGCATAGCTGTAATATGCTTGTTGCAGATATCCTTCTGCGGCTTTTTCTTTACCCCATTCTAGGTAAAATTTGGCAGCAAGTTCATTCGCGATCGCAACTTCCTGAACATATTCATTGGCGATCGCTTCTTGGATAGCAATTTCATAATAATCTGCGGCTTGTAAGCGATCGCCAGTTACACGAGCTTGTTCAGCTAAAATTAAATTGTACTTGTGCTGATAATTGACTGGCGCATGATCTGCCCATTCTTGCATTTTTGCTTGGTTTTGGGCTACTTTCTGGAGATAACGCTGTTTCTGCGCTTCATTTACCTCAGAACAAAGGGCTAACAAGCTCAGAGATTGATAGAAATTTCGCAAAGGAACAATTAATAAGCCTGCTGCTCCCTGTTCATACTGCTCAAATTTTTGGGAATATTCCCAAGCAGATTCGTATTCACCAAAAAGATAAGCTAGTAGCGTTTTTGCCAAATATACATAACAAATACCATTGATATTGTTAGTTTCAATCAAAACTGGTAACATCTCGACTTCGTGAAAATGCTTACCAGTTAAACAACAGGGATTTATCGTTTCTCCTTGTAAATTTAGAACTGTCTGCCGCCAAATATTTCCCCAAACGAGAGATACCTCTTGTTTAATCTGCTGCATTAGTTCGCAATATTTATCTGCCTCCGACACAGCATTTTCTAGGTTTTCTCCACTCCAAAAGAGAAATTGACAATAGCAATTGGCGCAATAGCCGACATATTCTAAATTTCCGGTTTCTAATCCACTTTGCAATCCATCCAAAAATAAACTTAATGTGGATTTAATTGAATCTTTCCAGTGTTTAATAAACAGGCTGAATGTTAGATAAACTCTGCTTTTAAGCTCTTTGTTTTGAAATTTATCTAAAAGTTGTACTGCCAGTTTTCCAAAGTTATACCCATCTTCAATTGCACCAATGCTGCACAAAAATAATCCATAGAGACTGTAAGCAACAGCTGCCTGTGGTGAGTTACCATACTGGATGCAAATTCGGATCATTGTAAAAATCTTGAGCGGCAACAACATCGGTTTGGCTATATAAACCGGGGCAAACAAACCTGATAAAATGCAGAGTGCAACTAATTTTTGGGGATCGGTTATTTCTGGCAAATCTGCCAATGCTGCAATTGATTGATGAACCAACATTTGTTGCAACTGGTGATGTTCATCAAAAATCATTTGAGAATTACCTTCTTCAGGTAACGTCAAATCTAGTAATTGGAGTGCTTCTCTACCTGTAGCTATTGCTTCAACGAATTTATTTTGCGCTGTATAAGATTGGATTTGAATCTCATAGGTACGAACTTTTTCTAACGGAGATTTAGCGTTTTTGAGGATAATCTCTACTAATGATTTTGATGACTCAAAGTTTGTATTGAGATATTCTGCTTCAGCCGCAGATTCGTAAACAGCAAGGGCCAAATCGTAGCTACTTTGCCAAGCATTTATCGGTAATAGAAGCATCGCCACCTTTAAATACTCAACTGCTGTCGCATAAGCGGTGGAGTTCTTGGCTTTACAACCAGCTATCAGATTTAACCGGGCTAGATGTTCTCGTTCACCAGGTTCCTCTAGTAAATCCAGTCCGTAATTGAATTGGTTAGCGATCGCAAAAATTCCTGCCTCTTGGTGTTCTGGAAGTGTATTCTGCAACAACAATCGTCCAATTTGCAGGTGTGTTGACTGTTTTTCTGCTTCTGGAATGAGTGAATATGCAGCTTGCTGGACGCGATCGTGTAAAAATTTATATACAACCATCTCAGAATGTTCTTGAGTAGCTGCTTGATTTTCTGAACCAACAAAAAACTTATAAACCTCACTTTGCGGCAAAATCAAACCTTCTTGCAAAGCCTTCCACAAGCAATCTGCGGTTTCTACCTCCGATTGTTTAGAAACAATCGCTAATGTTTTTAAATCAAACTGATTTCCAATACAAGCAGCTAGCTTCAATTGTTGTTGAGTCGATTCTGGTAGTCTTCGTAATTGAAAAACCATAAACTCAACAACATCATCTGCGAGAGTTTGTTGATTTATTTGGGAAATGTCACATTGCCAACATCCCTCTACGAAATTGAATTGAATCAGTTTATCTTGATATAATGATTTGAGAAGCTGAGTTGCGAAAAATGGATTACCTTGAGCTTTACGATAAATCAATTGTGAAAGAGATAATGCCACACTTTCTGCACAATTTAATGTATCAGCTACAAGTTGATTTAATTGTAATTGGTTAAGCGGCTTCAGAATTAACCTATTGACAGTTACACCTGTTTTGTGAATTTTATCCAACATCACCATCAACGGATGTGCTGGAAATACTTCATTGTCTCGATACGCACCAATTAACAATAAATATCCCTGATTAGCTTCATTCATTAATAATTGCATCAATTTCAATGAAGCCGAATCTACCCACTGTAAGTCATCTAAGAATATGACTAAGGGATGTTCTTTAGTTGTAAATACTTGGAGAAATTTTTGAAATAATAAATTAAATCGGTTTTGTGCTGCGTTACCTGATAATTCTGGTGCAGGTGGTTGTCTGCCAATAATTCTTTCTAATTCAGGAATGACTTCAATAATTACCTGTCCGTCTTCACCTAATGCTTGAACAATTTTATTCTTCCATTCTTGTATTTGAATACTGCTTTCTGCTAATAGCTGCTCCATAAAATTACGGAAAGCTTGGACAAATGCGGAAAAAGGAATATTTTTATTAAATTGGTCAAATTTACCTTTGATAAAATAACCGCGTTGACGAACAATAGGTTTATGGATTTCGTTAACAACCGCAGTTTTACCAATCCCTGAAAACCCAACTACCAGTGTTATTTCTGTTGCACCTAGACTGACATTTTCAAATGCTTGTAGTAAGGTTTCTACTTCTAATTCTCGACCATAGAGTTTATCAGGGATAATAAATCTATCGCACATATCCCTTTGTGCAATGGGGAAACTTTCAATTTGTCCTGTTGTCTTCAGTTGAGACAAACTAGTTTCTAAATCATACTTCAATCCGAATATACTCTGATAGCGATCTTCAGCATTTTTTGCCATCAATTTGCTGACGATATCTGAAATTACAGGCGGTATTTGTGAGTTAATTTGATATATTAAGGGGGCTATTTTAGCAATATGGGAATGCACCAACTCCATTGCTTCATTTGATTGAAAAGGTAACTTTCCTGTGAGTAACTCGTAGAAAGTTACACCAAGTGAATAAAAATCAGTCCGGTAGTCAATCCCCCGATTCATTCTCCCTGTTTGTTCTGGAGAAATATAAGCTAGTGTTCCTTCTAACACATTGGGACTGATTAGCGTTTGCGTTTCTCTTGGTAATAGAGAGGCAATACTAAAGTCGATTAATTTAACTTGTTTGGAATCAGGATTAATTAAGATGTTGCTCGGTTTGATGTCTTTATGAATAATGCGCTGACTATAGAGTATCTCTAAGGCGTTACACAGTGCGATCGCTATTTGCAAAAACTCTTGTAAAAACCTGATATCTCGCGTATGTTCACGAGTAAAATAATCTTTGAGAGAAATGCCGCCAAAATCTTCCATCACCAACGCATAGCCATTTTGATACACCTCCAGGCTATAGGTTTGGATGATTAGGGATGAGTTGAGATTTTTGGCAATGGTGTATTGATTGCGAAACTGCACCAGTTCATTGAAGGAGGGATATGGATTTTTCAACAGTTTGATCACTACAGGTAATGAGTCAGTTTCTCGATACCCCCGATAAACTATAGTTCTCGAACCATTATAGATTTCTTCAATGACCTGATATCCAGAAATACTAACATGAGTACTGAACATATTGCTAAATCCTAGTGATTTCTAAACTTATTGTTCCCAAATCAGTAACGATAATTTAATGTTTATTGATAAATATTACTGTGAGTTAACTTTAGATTTAAAACTACCAGGCTGTTGATAAAACTCGGTGACAATCAAATTTATCTAGACACTATTTCTAAAGTCCAGCAGTGGAGACAAAACTTTTAGGCATCAAATGCAGACATAGAATACCCCACACAAAAGTGTCGAGGTTTTCAGTAGGAAACTGCAAAACTTATGTACCATTTAAAAAAATGATTGCTACAGATGTAGGTTGGATTGAAGAACGAAACCCAACGTTAAAAACCCAAATTTTGTTGAATTTCACTACGTTTAACCCAACTTACGCATCTGTCGTATTATTTTCGCAAATTGCTATAATCTCATAGTTTTTCAATCCAAAAATGCCCTTGTAAGGGCTGGAGAAAGATTAAAGGGAAAGGGATTAAAAACCTTTCACTCTTTCCCTTTAACTTTTAAAGAGCCAAGTTAGAGAGACGCAATAAATCGCCGTCTCTACAGGGGATTTACCCATCAATATATTTATTGCGAATTGCCAATTGCGTTCGCGTTCGCGTAGCGTCTCGTAGAGAAGCGGGGCGTTAGCCCATTGCGAATTGGTTTAATGGAGAGGCTCACTGCTCCCTTGCCTCTTGTTTAATCACGTTTTTCTGGAATTACCGCATAAGCATCAATTTCAAACAACATACCGTCAAGTGCAAGTCTAGGAACGGGAATAAGAGTGTTTGCCGGTGGTTTATTCCCCCAAAGATTAATAATTTCACGTCCTAACGGGATCAATTTATTTTGGTTGTAATCCACTATAAGAACAGTAGTTTTTGCTACATCTTGTGGCTGTGCACCAACCGCTGCTAAGGCATAACGGAGGTTTTTAAAAGCCTGTATTAACTGCTTTTCAAAGTCAGCGGAGACGAGATTACCTTGTAAATCCGAACCAAATTGACCAGAAATATAGACGGTTCTCGCCCTTGCTGGTGTAATAGCTATATGACTATAACCATTTTGGGTTGGATTATATAAAGTTGGTGGGTTCACCAATTTCAACTCTTGCTTGTCTTTGTCTTTAGCGCTCACTTCATTTTGTGTTGCCACCATCAAGGCGGTAGTTACCCCGCTACCTCCAAGCCACAGAAGTGCATTTCGTCGCGAGAAGTTTGCCACTAGTGAATTTACAGCACTGGTAATACGTCTAGTCATTAAAGCTCCTGAAATATGAGTTCTCTATTTTTGCTCATACTGAGTTCTATTATCTACCAAGTTGGAGTAAAAAGGCACTAGTACCGCAAGGCGGAATTAAAAATTAAAAATTAAAAATTAAAAATGAAGACAGCGTAAGGGTTTTGTTGATTGGGAATGGGTGGTTTATTTACGCCGTGCTGTACTAGTTAAGAGGTAAATTTAATGGTGCTCACGCAATTGCAATATATGACATAACATTTTGCAAAAATTAATCCACTCTACAAGTTGTGTGATACAACCCAATACAGTTCAGATAAGATCAAAACACTTGTAACGAGGGCGATTTATCGCGTCTCGAAAACCCACATTTTTGTACAATTAGCCCTTAACCCAAGCCTATTGTGATAAAACCTACAATTTGTTCAAACTAGTTTTAGCACCCTGCCACCCGTGCAAAATGGGCATGGTAAACAATCCCCACGCCAAACCTGTAATCAACCCAAAAGGCGTAACCAGATAGTTATTAAAACCCCACCAACCGAAAATCTGTGCTGCTAATTCTAAGGGATAAGCCATCATCAGCACACTGGCTAAAGCAGCACCACTCCAGCCATACTGACTTAACCAGTAAAATCCTTTACCACCAGTCACCCCATACAGCAGACGAGTAATCAGCAAACCCGTTACAGTGCCGTAGCAGCGCATACACACAGCCATAATAAACGGTGGTGCTAAATCTAACCCCATCTCTGGTTGCGGACACACATGATTACCCATGAAATAAATGATGTCCGCAATCCCAGGAAGCAAAGACACTCCAGACGCAGCTAGAAAGGGAGCGATAGGCGGGCCAAAAACCATTCCTACCAACAAGAAATCAGCTATAAAACTGACCCAATTAACCTGTAATTCTTCACTGAAAGCTACTCTTGTCATCTCCCTTTCTCTGCATCCTTTATGGTTCGTCTCTTAACTTATATTTTGCACTCTTGCACTAGAAGTTGCGGCTACACAGACAAAACCCGCCTACGCGGGTTGAAAACTTTTAATCCGCCTGCGCGGACTTTGTTTGGATAGCCGCGATTTTTAATCACTAGGGCTACGGGCGTGTTTACAAACTATTTGTTTAGTCTCCTAACTTTTTAGATCCCCCTAAATCCCCCTTAAAAAGGGGGACTTTAAGAGACTCTTTGCCCCCCCCTTTTTAAGGCTACGGTGTACACACAAGTCTGAAATAGCGGATTAACCAAGTTTTTACCCCACCCTAACCCTCCCCTTGCAAAGGGGAGGGAACCGGATTGATTTCTTTTTCCCCCCTTTGCAAGGGGGGATTAAGGGGGGTAATTCGATTTGTGTGTACACCGTAGCCTTTTTAAGGGGGGTTGGGGGGATCTAAGACTTTGAAAACACGCCCTAGGTGCAAGATGTGAGTTAACCTACCTTATTAATGTATGGGCTTGTCAACTTATCCAACTGCTGAATCAACAGACTAAGGAACAATCCTACATCTGTCACTACACCCACCGATTCTACAGAACCGCGATCGCTTAATTTAGTTACCACAGCTGGATTAATATCGACACACACCATTTTCACACCAGCCGGAGTCATATTCCCCACGCCAATTGAGTGCAACATCGATGACAGCATCAAAATCATCTCTGCACCTTCTAGGTGTTTGGCATATTCTTCCTGTGCTTTAATCAAATCCATTACGGTATCAGGTAAAGGCCCGTCATCCCGAATCGATCCCGCAAGCACAAAAGGCACGTTATTGTGGACACACTCATACATCACGCCACTTTTAATTGCCCCCGCTTCCACAGCTTTGGGAATGCTGCCATAACGGCGGATACTATTAATTACCTTCAGGTGATGGCGGTGTCCACCACGAACGGCGACACCCCGCTTCATGTCTACACCCAAGGAAGTGCCCATGATATTTTGCTCGATGTCGTGAACTGCGATCGCATTTCCACCAAGCAACGCCTGTACATATCCTTCCCGAACTAGTTGCGCCAGATGTTCGCCGCCACCAGTGTGAATTACCACGGGGCCAGCCGTGACAACTACTTTACCGCCAGCATCGCGGATTTTACGTAATTCCCAAGCTACTTGCTCAACCACCAATTCCACGCGCCGTTCGCTGGAAACGCCCGCTGACATGAAGCTGAATTCTTGAGTGCTGCGTTGTTCGCGTGATTCAGTTTTGCGGATGGTGCGGATACCTAACACATCTACAATTACCTGTTCGCCAACTTCTAAATCGCGGAGGATTTTACACCGAGCAACTAAACCAGAGGGAGTTTGAGTAATTGCGATCGCGCCATCCATTCGCTGATTTTCTACCTTCACCCACTGACCTTTAATTCGGACTTCGGTAGGATAAATTGTACTGACGTAGAAATCATCAGGCGCAACCCCATTTTGGATCACAGGCTCCAAAATTGCATCTCGCTCATCATGAGGTAAATCTACTGCACCCAAATCAATCAATAGGGAGATGATTTCTTCCATCACCTCATGAGATGGTGCTGATACCCTCACCTCTGCGGCTGAAGTACTTTGCCGTTGTTCTCCCAAGTTGAAATTCAGGACTTGGAAGCTTCCCCCGGCATCTATAATCAAATCCAAGGCGCGGTTAATTAAGCCAGCATCCAGCAAATGTCCTTCCATGCGAATGATACGGCTTTCTACCGAGACATTGGCATGAATTTCATCTCTAACTGGCTCTGTTACCCGCAAAGTTAAGCATTTAGCCGCACCACCAGCTTTGAGAAATTCCGTCAGTGGTGTTTCCAGCACTTGGAAACCTAAATCTGCAAGGCGGGTTTTCAAAGCTTCACTCGCCTTATTCATGATCACAATGCTGTCCACATTCACCGCATTACAAGCGAAGTTGACTGCATCGGCTTCAGCAAGGGCGATTCGCTTTTCGGGTGCGACTCGCATTTCAATTAAGCGGTTGGAGTAAGAATCAAAAGCGCCTGGATAGTACAGCAAATAGCCATTTGCTAAGGGACAAAAACAGGTATCCAGGTGATAGAAACGTTCATCGATGAGTCGTAGGGAGAGAACCTCAATATCCAGCCATTTAGCTAGATAAGGGTGAGAATCTAATTCCGAGCGAAAACCATATCCCGCCCATAACCAACGTCCTTCCCGATCTAGCAGTGCATCTCCTGCTCCCTCAAAGGGCAAATCTTTAGGAAGTTCATTAACTGTATAACCATTTTCCTCAAACCATTGTTTGAAGAAAGGCTCCTCTCCCTGGCGTTCTTTATGTAAAAAGCGACTGAGGACGACAGTATCTCCTAGTACTAAGCCAGCGTTGGCGGTAAAAACCAAATCAGGCCAACCTTTTTCCGGTGATACTAAGTCTACAATGGCGTGTTGTTTCAGAATCTCGTGTAGTCCTTTCCACTGTTCCACGGCGCGATCGCGCGATGATTTGTGAATATTCCCTTCCATCCAAGGATTAATCACATAGTCCACATCGTAGTGGTCAGGAGGACACATTAAAAAGCGAATCCGGGAAGTCATAAAAATCTTACAAGCGTTTTATATGCTACAAGCTTACTTTGAATACAGATTTTTGTTTTTCTACACTTGGTAAAATCTGTTACTAAAGCTTCACATTTTGATAGTTGAAGGCTTTACAAAGGCTTCGTTACTAATTCTATTACTCGAAGAAGGTAATAAGTACAGAAGGTGGCAAAATGCCAATAATGTCAAAACTGCTCGGTTAAGGGGAAAAGGGAAAGGAGCAAGAAAAAACACCATGATAAGCAGCAGATAGCAAATATTGGTGGCGATCGCTCTCTTCTTCTATCTACTTTGCACCAAAATACGGGCGTCCGAAGTCAAGAAAAATTTTTCCCTAACTTCGGGCCAGGTATGTACCAAAAAACTCGACCAATGACAAATGACCAATGACAAATGACAAATGACCAATCAAGCAGTCACAATATAAGGCGAGTTGATTGCTGCTACACTACCAGCATCTACCAAAGCTTGATACACGATCGCCGCTACTTCGCCGCGTGTAGCATCGCGGGTAGGATTGAGTTGTTTCAGGTTCGGGTAATTGACGATAATTTCTTTGTCTATAGCTTTTATTACCTCATCCTTGGCATATTCAGGAATCTTAGCTTGGTCATCAAAAACTTTGATGTTTGCTGTACCATCAGCAGATAACTTCAGTCCATTCACCAGAGAGACAATCACTTGCACGCGCTGAATATTTTTGTTGGGGCCAAAGGTATTGTCGGGAAAACCAGAGAGAAATGAACCTTGATATGCCTGTTCAATAACTTTAGATGCCCAGAAGTCTGCTGGTACATCTTTGAATTTGATCACCGCACGGTTAGGCGATGGGTTGAAAGCTTTTACCAGTAATGCAGCGTATTGTGCCCGTGTCATAGTTGCATCGGGTTTAAATGTGCGATCGGGGAAACCGTTAATTATCCCCAATTTGACTAATTCCCGAATAAACCCACCTGCCCAATGATTCGCAATATCGGTTAATTCTATAGTAGGTGTGGGAGTTGGAGTCGGTGTTGGAGTCGGTGTGGGTGTTGGAGTCGGTGTCGGTGTGGGAGTAGGCGTTGGTGTTGGAGTCGGTGTTGGTGTTGGTGTCGGTGTTGGTGTTGGAGTTGGCGTGGGTGTTGGCGTGGGTGTTGGCGTGGGCGTTGGTGTTGGAACCGAACTATCTGCAAACTCTACATTTCCAGTGACTTTAGACGGATCTATTTTATTTCCTAGAGAAATCAGCTTATTGGAACTGGCATTTTGCAAATCAAATTTACCGTTATTGCGTAGAGTATTGCCTCCTGGATTATTGGTACTGCCGATATCTGGTAGAGCAGTTCCAATTACTGTGATGCCATCGTCAGTATTATTTTCACAGACATTATTACGTAATAGAGGACGAGAACTACCAGAGATAACAATTCCAGAACGGTTTTCGTAAATTCTGTTATCTCGAAGGATGGGTGATGCAGTATCACTAATAGCGATGCCAAAACCTGTTTTGAAGAAGGTATTATTTTCAATTTGGCCTTTGGAATTTTTTGCGATCGCAATTCCATTGGCTGCATTTTCACTAAAAACATTACCTAGAATAACTGGGTTAGCCTCACCTGTAGCAAATACTCCCTCTCGCTTACAGTTTTTGAAGGTGCTATTAGCAACAGTAGGGGCAGTTGATTCAATCCAGACACCACTACCACGACTAGCCAGATTTGTTACAGTCACTCCCCGCACCTCGGCTTTATCCAACAGCACAAATGTGACATTCTGACCAGCAAAAGTACGGCTTAGATAATTACCACTCCCTTCAATCAAAATGCGATCGCCTTTGTTGACTTCACTACCCACCACTGTCACCCCAGATGGAACTGTTAGCGGAAAAACTTCACCGCTAGCAGCATTGTAATTACCATCTGCTAGTTGAATCTTAGTATCAACAGTAGCTACCTTGAGGGCTTGGGTAATAGTTTTGAAGGGGGCTTGTTGGCTACCTGGGTTAGTATCGCTGCCTGATACTGAATTTACGTAAAAATTTTGAGCCATATTTATACTTTAGTAAAATACATAGCTATCCTAGCGCTAACTATGAAAGCAAGTAGCGTTTGATGCATTAAGTAACTTTAAGTACTTCTCACTGCAAAGTTAAAAAATTATTCATCCGAGCAGGGTTTGACTTTTTCTGCCACCATCTCTAATAGTCTGTCAAATTCATTTTGACGGTTAGAGAGACGCGATAAATCGCCGTCTCTACAAAGAATTTATCCGTCAATTAGTTATTGACAGACTACTATAGCAAATAAGATTCCCGACTTTTCAAAGAAGTTAGGGATCTGAATCTCTCGATTTTCACAACTCATTTAGGATCGCTATAGTTTCGCCTAAATACTATTTTATTCTCAATAAGACTCTGTTAAAAAAGAGAGAAGCAGGGAGAAGAGTTTCCCCTCTGCCTCTTTCCCCTCATTTCCTCTTAATACGGCCACTTCCAATCACGAATTTCCGGCATATCGTCGCCATACTTCTCAATGTAGTGCTTATGTTCGATCAGCTTATCTTGCATTTGCTGTTTGACATAAGCTGCCTTGTATCCTAATTTCGGCACGCGATTAATTACATCAATTACCAAATGGAAGCGATCTAGATCGTTAAGCACAACCATATCAAAGGGCGTGGTGGTAGTTCCCTCTTCCTTGTAGCCACGCACATGGAGATTTTTGTGATTAGTCTGGCGATAAGTTAGGCGATGAATCAGCCAAGGATAGCCATGAAAGGCAAAGATAATTGGTTTGTCGGTGGTGAAAATTGTATCAAAGTCTTTTTCACTCAAACCGTGGGGATGTTCGCTTTTTGGCTGTAGTGTCATCAAATCGACTACATTCACTACCCGCACCTTTAAGTCGGGGAAGTGCTGGCGCAGAATGTCTACAGCCGCCAAGGTTTCTAGGGTGGGAATATCCCCAGCACAACCAAGGACTACATCTGGTTCGCCGCCTTTGTCGTTGCTTGCCCATTCCCAAATACCGATACCTTTGGTGCAGTGCTTGATAGCAGCATCCATATTGAGATATTGCAATGCGGGTTGTTTTCCAGCAACGATGACGTTGACATAGTTGCGGCTTCTCAAGCAGTGGTCAGTTACCGATAGCAGAGTGTTGGCATCGGGGGGCAAATAAACGCGGACGATCTCTGCTTTCTTGTTGATTACGTGGTCAATAAAACCAGGATCTTGGTGGGAAAAGCCGTTATGGTCTTGTCGCCAAACGTGGGATGTGAGTAGGTAATTCAGAGAAGCAATTGGTCTACGCCAGGGAATATCTCTGGTTGTTTTCAGCCATTTGGCGTGCTGATTGAACATCGAGTCAATGATGTGGATGAAGGCCTCATAGCAAGAGAAAAATCCGTGGCGTCCTGTGAGGAGGTAGCCTTCTAACCATCCTTGACAATTAGTTTCGCTCAGAATTTCCATCACCCGACCATCGGGGGAAAGGTGGTCATCTTCTGGGAGTTTCTCGGCTACCCAAGTCCGGTCTGTGACTTCTAACACACCACCTAAGCGATTCGATGCTGTTTCGTCGGGGCCGACGATGCGGAAGTTGCGGCTTTCTTGGTTAAGTCGCATGATATCCCGCAGGAATTTTCCGGCAACTTGGGTAGCTTCAGCGATCGCTTTCCCTGGTTCAGAAACATCTACAGCATAGTCTTGAAAATCGGGCATCTTCAGGTCATGCAGCAAGATACCGCCGTTAGCGTGGGGATTGTCACCCATGCGTCGATGCCCTTTGGGGGCTAGTTCTGCTAGTTCGGGAATTAGTTTACCGTTAGCGTCGAAGAGTTCTTCTGGCTGGTAACTCTTCATCCAATCTTCTAGGAGTCTTAGGTGGTCTGGCTGTTTGGCGATGTTGCCAAAGGGAACTTGGTGCGATCGCCAATAACCTTCGGTTTTTTTACCATCTACTTCTTTGGGCCCTGTCCAACCTTTGGGGGTTCTCATGACAATCATCGGCCACTGGGGACGTTCAGTAAAACCATGTACGCGGGCTTCTCTTTGGATACTTTGAATTTCTGCGATCGCTATATCTAGAGTCGCCGCCATCTGCTGGTGGACATCTGCGGGATCATCACCTTCAACAAAGTAGGGCTTGTAGCCGTAGCCTACAAATAAGCTTTCTAATTCCTCATGGCTGATACGTGCCAATACTGTTGGGTTAGCAATTTTATACCCATTCAAGTGGAGGATCGGCAGTACAGCCCCATCATGCACAGGGTTAAGAAACTTGTTGGAATGCCAGCTAGTTGCTAAAGCACCTGTTTCAGCTTCGCCGTCACCCACAACAGCAGCAACGATTAAGTCAGGGTTATCAAAGGCAGCACCAAAAGCGTGGACAAGGGCATAACCTAGTTCCCCACCTTCGTGAATGGAACCGGGGGTTTCCGGTGCAACGTGGCTGGGAATCCCACCTGGGAAAGAGAACTGTTTGAAGAGTTTCCCGATTCCTTCAGCATCCTGAGAAATGTTGTGGTAATACTCAGTGTAAGTACCTTCTAGGTAGGTATTGGCTACCAATCCAGGGCCTCCATGACCAGGCCCAGCAATATAGATGGTGTTGAGGTCATATTTTTTGATGACCCGATTCAGGTGAACATAGATAAAGTTCAGCCCTGGTGTTGTTCCCCAGTGTCCCAAAAGTCTGGGTTTAACGTGTTCCAGCTTTAGCGGTTCTCTCAGTAGCGGATTGTCGAGTAGATATATTTGCCCAACTGAAAGATAGTTAGCTGCACGCCAGTAGGCGTTTATCTTCCGTAATTCTTCATCTGTTAAAGGCTTTGTTTGTGGAGTCGTTGCTAATGTCATTTCGATACTCCATTCCAAAAGGTTTTTGACGGGTTGATCAGTAAGCAATTATACTTGTTTTTCAAATGATAGCCATCTAACCCACGATGAATTTTTCCAGCCTTAGTGACTAAATTCCTTGGTTTGGGATTTTGACGGTTAGAGAGACGCGATAAATCGCCGTCAAGACGAAAGATTGATCATTAGACCTCTTGCAAAAAGCACTTTTGCAAGAGGGGGAAAAGGGTAAAGGTTAAAGGGAAAGGGGGCAATACAGAACTTTTTCCCCTTCCCCCCGCCCCTTTAACCGACTTATGCAAGAAGTCTATTCTAGAGACGGCGATTTATCGTAAATTCAAGGGTTTAAGTCCCCAACCATTACACGTAGTATCAGTTGAGTTGGGGTTTAAATCCCTAACTCCAACTGTCTTTAATTTTGAATTTTGAATTTTGAATTGTTAACGCGTCTTTGGATCTAGAATTTTCATCAAAAAACCTTAGCCGAACCGCATAATGTATTTTATTCAGTTTGATTTATTAATGGATAAATCAAACTGCTCTGTCTTGAAAAGTATGAATTATCAATTAATAATTATTTGCTCAAAATAGGTCTAAGTTTAAATATTACCCGCTTGAAAAATTTGTTGAGCAGTTAAATTTAACTCTGGAAATGTTGGGGACTGGATCAGGTCAGTATCTCGAAACTTGCTCACTTGATATTCACCTTCATCCAAAGAACAAACTAAGAGCGTAGGTTGCTTTGGTTTGCCAATAAACTCCCTACCACCGAAAGCAGCATAATCAACAATCCAGTACTCAGTAATTCCCATTTCTTCATAATCGGCGTATTTTTTGAGATAGTCATCACGCCAATTTGTACTAACAACTTCAACAATTACAGGAATTGATGCAGGTTGAATAACAGTAGATTCTTTTTTCCACAGAGGTTCATTTATCAAATTAGGGCGATTCAACAACAGCACATCTGGCGAGTAACCTGATTCATTTACAGGTGCTTTGACTAGTGCTGTCTTGGGTATAAAGTAGGGGAGATTTAAACGGATACATTCTCTAGTAAGTTCAAAAGCTAAAAATCCTGTTACCTCTTCATGGTCTCCTACAGGTTGAGGCATTTTAACAATTGTTCCTTTGTGCAATTCATAGCGCTCATTATCTGGTTTCCACTTGACAAATTCTTCAAAAGTTACAATTTTTGGTAAAGCTTGAGTCACGTCGCTTTGCTCCGAATTAAAAATTAAAAATTACCATTCAATTAATGACTTAATTATTAATTTCCAATAACCCAGGCGGTGGCGTGATTTCAATGCGATTAGATTTCAAGTCTACAACTGGTGCGATCGCTTCCACAAATGGAATCAAAACAGTCTTTTGCTTTTTGTCATTTGTCATTTGTCCTTTGTCATTCGCAAATGATTCATGGAACTTGACTTCTAACAAATCATTTCCCGCCGGGATGATATCTACCACCGTACCAACGAGTTCGCCAGATGCTTGCATGAAGACTTCCAAGCCAATCAAATCAAGGACATGATATTCATCTTCGCCTAATTGGGGGCGATCGCTTGCTGGCACCATTAACGTACAACCGCGCAACGCCTCCGCCTGATCGCAATTTTCTACGCCAGCCAATTTAATCACATACAAGTTTTTGTTACTGATATAACGTCCTGTCAATAATTCGATTGGTTGTGGTTCCGTCTCACCAGAACGCAACAACCAACGTTTTCCCGGCACCTCAAATCTTTCGGGAAAGTCTGATACAGGGTAAACCCGTAATTCTCCAGATAATCCTTGAGGGGAAACAATCTTACCAATTTCTAGCCAATTATCGAGATTGGGGATTGGGGATTGGGGACTGGGAACTAGGGGCTGGGGATTAGGGGCTGGAGATTGGACATTTTTAATTTTTGAATTTCCTCCTACTCTCTTGCCCCTCTGCTTCTCTGTCCCTCTGCCTCCAATATCTTTATTAGCTTCTTCGTGTTTCATTTCCATCTTTCTTACTAGTACAACACGGTGGAAATAAACCACCCATTCCAAATCAATGAAACGCTTAGGCTGTATTCATTTTTAATTTTTAATTTTTAATTTTTAATTCCGCCTTGCGGTGCTAGGCAGTTACAACCGCACGCTTATAAGCTTCCTCAGTCACTTTTGCTAGACGTTGCATTGCTGTGGCAATCTCTTCATCGCTACCGGTAAGGCTGATGCGGAAGCATTGGTGTTTGTGCGCCCACTCTTCCTCTAATCCAGGGAAAAAGGTACTTCCAGGGACAATAATCACACCTACTTGTTTTAATTGCTGGTAAAATTCCCAGTCGCTAATGGGTAAATCCTGTAACCACAACCAAGCAAAAATTGCCCCTTCACCGCGATGGAGAAACCAAGGTAAATCCTTGGGCATGGCTTGTTCTAAGCTGGTTTCTAAAACGGTAAATTTATTTTGGTAAAAAGGACGGATGACAGTGTGAGAAATGTCCACCAAGCGGCCAGAATTAATTGCAAGAGCTGCGATCGCTTGGCCGTAACGTGAAGAATGGAGGCTCATATTTGCCTGAAAACACTCCAGCACTTCAATCCACTTTTCATCCCCAATGGCAATACCAATCCTTTCTCCTGGTAATCCCGCTTTCGATAAACTCATACAGTGGAGAATATTATCACCAAACACTGGTGTCATTTCAGTAAAGTTCAAGGCTGGAAAGGGAGGTGCATAAGCTGAGTCAATTAAGACTGGCAGATTATAAGGCGCAGCCAGGGCAGCAATCTTTTTCACCTCATCAT
Source organism: Nostoc sp. CALU 546 (assembly GCF_048836525.1). Lineage (NCBI taxonomy): Bacteria > Bacillati > Cyanobacteriota > Cyanophyceae > Nostocales > Nostocaceae > Nostoc > Nostoc sp. CALU 546. Next base: position 6,986 of record NZ_JAWJTF010000027.1, on the reverse strand, counting down.
CAGTGAGGACATTACCAGTGGGATTACAGGGGCGAGAGAAGAGGACACAACCTGTATTTTCTGTAATTGATAGTTGGCTGAAGTCGGGGCGATATTTAAATCGGTGGGCGGCTTCATCAATATCGAGAGTCGGTTTGTAAGCAATTAAGGCTTTTGGAACTAAGCAGATACCGCCGTAACCTGTGTAGTCAGGGCTGAGGGGCAAAACGATTTGTTTTAATTCACCACTGGGGGTGTAGCCACCGAAGCTATTTACAGCGTAGAAGTAGAGGGTTTGACTACCGGGGGTGATCAGGATATTGCGATCGCTTAAGTTTAACCCGTAGCGTTTGTTAAAATCATTTGCGATCGCTTCAATTAATGGTGCATAACCCTGACTTGAGCCGTAGCGACAAACTACCTCACCATATTCTGGACTAGCGAGAAGTTGTGCAGTGCAATCCCGCCATAATTGTTCTACCTCTGGCAAAATCAACGGATTACCAGCACTCAAATTAATAAACTGCTGCCCTGCACCCGCTCGTAATGTTTCGATAATATCCTTCATGATTGCTCTGACGCCAGTCAGGTTGGACATTTGAGCGCCAATTTGTGTTAGGGCAGGGTTCATAAGCTGTGACAAAATGTATTAATTGAGGGGTGAACAAATTATTTGGGAGTTGCTGCTGACATCCAGTTTACATCGTTGTCAAAACGGCTGTTGCCGTCTTTAACCAATCTAGCTAGAGAATGATATTTTAACAAAGTAATAATATTTATCGTTATAGTGGCGATCGCGCTTAGTAAATCTGATGAAGTGATACAAAAGTGTATCATGCGCTCAATACAGATGATGGGAAGTGAGGGAGATGGGGGAGATGAGGAGGCAGGGGAGCAGGGGAAGTAGGGGAGCAGGGGAAGATGAGGGAGATTGAGAATAACTAATATAAACAATTCCCAATTCCCAATGCCCAATGCCCCATGCCCCATGCCCAATGACAAATGACAAATGACAAAACTATACAGGAGTGCTGACATTGGAAGTTAAAGCAGCAGTAGCTTACAGTGCAGGTAAGCCGTTAACGATTGAAAACGTTCAACTATCGGGGCCAAAAGCCGGCGAAGTTTTAGTTGAGGTTAAAGCCAGCGGGGTTTGTCATACGGACGCTTTTACCTTATCTGGTGATGATCCCGAAGGTTTGTTTCCGGCAATTTTGGGACATGAAGGTGCTGGTGTAGTAGTGGAAGTAGGGGCCGGTGTCACCATTCTTAAACCAGGGGATCATGTGATTCCCCTATACACTCCCGAATGTCGCCAGTGCGAATATTGTTTGAGTTTCAAAACTAATCTCTGTCAAGCCATTCGCCTAACTCAAGGACGCGGTGTTATGCCCGATGGCACTAGTCGCTTTAGTCTCGATGGGCAAATGATTCATCATTATATGGGTACATCTACTTTTGCCAACTATACGGTGCTGCCGGAAATCGCCTTGGCAAAAATTCGAGAAGACGCCCCATTTGATAAGGTTTGCTACATTGGCTGTGGTGTAACTACTGGTGTTGGTGCAGTTATCAATACTGCCAAGGTGGAACCTGGGGCAAATGTCGTAGTTTTCGGCTTGGGTGGTATTGGCTTAAATGTCATCCAAGGGGCGCGGTTGGTAGGGGCAAATATGATTGTCGGGGTGGATATTAATCCCAGCAAACGCGCTTTGGCAGAAAAATTTGGTATGACGCATTTTGTCAATCCCCAGGAAGTAGAAGGTGATTTAGTTCCCTATCTGGTTGATTTAACAAAAGGCGGCGCTGATTACAGTTTTGAATGTATCGGTAATGTCAAAATTATGCGTCAAGCATTAGAATGCTGCCACAAAGGTTGGGGTGTCAGTGTGATTATCGGCGTTGCTGGTGCTGGACAGGAAATCAGTACTCGTCCTTTTCAGTTAGTAACTGGGCGCGTTTGGAAAGGTTCGGCATTCGGTGGCGCTAGAGGACGTACAGATGTGCCAAAAATTGTTGATTGGTATATGGAAGGTAAGATAAATATTGATGATTTGATTACTCATGTGATGCCCATTGAGCAAATTAATGATGCTTTTGAATTGATGCACAAAGGTGAATCAATTCGGAGTGTGGTAACTTTCTAATTCATAATTCGTGATTCGTAACTGATGCTTATGCAGACAGTACTGTATCAAATAAGGTTTAAATCTCTATCTTAAGCGTAATTATGAATTATGAATTTAAAAATTTTGTAGACACTACAAACCTGAAAAACTAAAAAGAAGCTGATGCAAAACTTCTATGAAGCAGACTTTTACAGTTGGACTCAAGAACAGGCTAACCTTTTGCGTCATCACCAATGGAACCAGCTTGACTTACCCAATTTAATTGAGGAAATCGAATCTTTGGGAAGAAAGGAACGCCAAGAATTGAGAAATCGTCTTAGTATATTAATTGGACATTTGCTCAAATGGGAATTTCAACCAAATCAACGCAGTCGTAGTTGGTTAGCAACAATTAGAGTACAACGACGGGAAATTATCAAGTTGTTGAGCGAAAATCCTAGTCTGAAACCTTACCTTGAAGAAGCACTCCAGGAATCTTATGAAAATGGTAGGGATTTAGCATCAGGAGAAACAAATTTGCCACTCTCAACTTTTCCCCAGCAATGTTTATATACTTTTGAGGAAATTTTGAGCGATCGCTTTTATCCGGGTGAACCTGCGACAGATGATTTAATGGGATAAAAGCGATGTCTAGGATGGGCTACGCTTACGCACTCATAAGATAGTGTCGATCAATTTCTGCTGTAAGTATTTCAAAGTCCACAGGCTTGGTTAAGTGGCATTTAAAACCAGACTTAAGCGCAAGTTCCTTATCCATTTGGCCACCGTAGCCGGTGAGCGCAATCAGAATTGAGCGAGTAAATTTGGAGTCTTTACTCAGTTCTTGTGCAACGGCGAATCCATCCATCTCAGGAAGCCCGATGTCACAAATAATCACATTAGGCTCCAACTGTCTTGCAGTTTCTAACCCTAAAATTCCATTCTTGGCAATGGAAACTTCATGCCCAAAATGCTCAAGTACTGCTTGTAATGATACGGCTGAATCGTCGTTATCTTCGATGACTAAAATCTTCAACGATTTTTTAGCCGCCTCTATAATCTCTTGGTCGTTATCTAAGGTTGTAATATCCTCGCATACAGGGAGAGTAACTTTGAATTCTGCTCCCAAATTAATCCCTCTACTTGAGGCTTCAACATTACCACCATGAAGTTCCACAAGACTTTTTACTACCGAGAGTCCCAAACCTAGCCCGCCCCTGGAACGATCTAAACTGCGATCGGCTTGGGTAAATGGCTCGAAGAGTTCTGGTAAAATTGTCGGGTCTATCCCTATTCCTGAATCTCTTACAGTTAAGGCCGCTACACTCCCTAAGCCATTTTCACTGGGAATAAATGACAAATTCACCCAAATCGTCCCATCTGGCTGGGAAAACTTTAAGGCGTTATCAAGCAGGTTTCCAAAGATTTGGAAGAAGCGGGTGGAGTCCACATAAGTCCACACGGGTGTGTTTGGCAAGTCTTGTACTACAGTAAGATTCGATCTATTTATTGCTTCTGTATGATCATTAAGACTCTGGCGAACTAAATCCACCAGATTCAACTTCTCAAGGTTTAATGAAATTTTCCCGTAGGTGATAGACGATACGTCGAGTAACTCATCGATCAATTTTGAGAGGTGCTTAATCTGGTGTTGCATCATTAAAACTGTTTCCCCGACTGCACCAGTCTCGCCCAGCTTCAATTTGAGAAGCTGAACGCCGTTCGAGATGGGGGCAACAGGATTCCTCAGTTCGTGAGCTAGCATCGCAATGAATTTGTCTTTTAGGGCGTTTTGGTTCGTAAGTTTCTGGAAAAGCTGAACGTTGGCGATCGCAACTGCTGTAGTATCAGTAAGAATCTCAAGTAGTTCTATTTCTTCGGGTGTGGCTCGGTGTGTTGTACTCCAGTAGGCTCCAATTGCACCCAGTGGATCTGCAACCCGTATGGGAACCATCACTAAACTTTTGACGAAAGTCACTTTGTAGGCATCGATAGGTATTCGAGCATCCTGGTAAATATCTTCAATCACGGCTGCTTGTTTATTGAGCATTGCCCAACCGGAGATGCAAGACTTGAGCGGAAAACGCATACCTTTCCAAAGTGGCCCGATGGCATTTTCATCGACATAGTGGCAACATTCACCATCCCGCAGTACAAAAGTTACTCCATCAGCATTAGTGAGATCACGGGCTGCCAAACGCACAATCTCAATAATTTCCTCAATAGTCCGTACACTGGCCAAATCCTTCACGACCGCAAGCAGGCTATTGTAAGACGAAATGCTATATCTCTGATGTGAATTCTGTTCTTGAGAGATGGAGGTTTGTAATATATTTCTCATAAAAAACTCCGAATAAAAGGGGCGTCTGATTCAGGAGGCAGGAGGCAGGGGGCAGGAGGCAGGAGGAACCCACGTTTAAAAACATGGGATTGAAGTAAGGACGCTTTATACCGGACTTCGTGTCGCTACGCTAACGCGCTACGCGTCTCGGTACAATTCTTTTTTTTAAACTGGGCTTTAGACTCAGCAACTTTAGTTTTAATTGATAGTCCTAACCTCCTGCCCTCTGCCTCCTAACTCCTGCCTTTTTTGTAAAGAAAGCGGGTAGGTTTCAGCAGACACCTACTCTTAATCGTAATCTTAACTTTGATGTTAGGAGTACAACCCAATACCACATTTTGGATTTGTGATTTTCTTAGTATAATTACGCTATTTTCCAGTAAAATGAATCGTAAATATACTTAAAAAGACGCGATAAATCGCCGTCTCTACAAGTGTTTTGGTCTTATCTGAACTGTATTGAGGTATAGCCCGTTGTAGACATTGCTTATGGGCATTAATTTCTCAATGCAGACAAATTATTTGCCAATTGACAGATAATACTCAAATCGCTCCCGGAGTTGTTCAACTGTTAGATTCTGAGTCCAGTATTCCACTAGGGCGTGACCAAATGCCCAGGCGTTGCGATCGGGTGAAGCGGAGTTTTCTAGCAGTAGCGGCCAGAGGGATAGTAATTCAAAATTTAGTGGGTTAGGGTTGCCTGTATTCAAGAGTGAGAAAAGCTCATATCCCATTTGGAGTTTGCCAATCACAATCGGCAACTGTTCCACAGGAATTTGCTCTGCCAGCATATATGCTAAGGCTGGAGATCCAGTTGAGAGTGTAGAAACAAACTGGAGAACGGGACTTTTGAGAAATGCCGTTAATCCTTGTGTTGTCGTCATCTGGAAGGTGTAGTGGTCGATGATTTTGGCCGCGGCGATGATACGGGCTTCTAGGTTACGCAAAAAGCGGGCGAGACGAAGTTGCTTGCTAGGTGCGATCGCATCCACTAATCCCAACGATAGCGCTTCCACTCCCCAAGCGATTCGATTTGTTTTGCTGTCAGCTGTAACCACTGGTAGAACTAGATTACAGAAATTTCCTAGCAATTTGGCGCGATATTCAGTGGCTTCTCGAATAGAAACTTCTTTGGAGCGATCGCCCCATTCCCAATTATAAGGTGGTTGCCATTCGCGGATGGGACGCAGACGATCTACTTGAGTGACAATTGCGATCGCAGGTAAATCTGCAACTTCTGCTTTGATATCTTGCAAAAAATCTACATCCATTTGCAGCGCAGGATCGAGGGCAGGGGTAGCTAACAGCAGTAAATCTGCATTGATGGCATAATCAAGCACTAAATTTCGGAGATCGGCACGGTTGACTTGTTCATAACCAGGTGTATCCCAAAGCGTCAAGGTTTCTCCGCTTTGAGTCTGCCATTGATAATTTTGAATGCGATCGGTACTGGGTAAAACATCAACGGCTGCGAGATCCGCCTGAAATAGCGTGTTAATCAAGCTACTTTTTCCCGAACCTGTGCGCCCAACCAGCAAAATATTCACGGGTTTTTGCTCAACTGCCTCAGCTGGTTGAGCTTGAGTTAAGATATCTCGGAGTGTTTGGGTTTTTGCCTTGGGTAAAGTTGGTGTGGAAACTACGGTTGCTGAAACTGGTAATGTGCTACGTCCGTAGAGTGCGATCGCTTGTCGGCATAAGTTTCTCAGGGCAGCTTCCCGAAATAACTGACTCAAATTCCCCAATAATTGCTGAGTTGCTTGGTTACTAGAACCTTGACTGGCTTGTTTTGCCACCGCCGCCACCGGATTTAAAACCCACTGGGCCCAGTTCCAAACCCGCCAGAATTTCCGAGCCGATGGTTCTAACTTCCGGTAGACTTCGTATCCTTGGTATGCTTGTCCAACCGTTACCTGATTGAGGACAGGCGATAACTTTTGCATCCACTGATCCATATCATCCACCGTTCCGCGAATCAGCCCGTAAGCTTGGGGGACGTAAATATTCAGCAGGGGATATTGAATTTGAGGATTGTAGATATGAGCGATCGCCACAACTAAATCTTGGCATCGCGTCCAAAAAGTTTGCCAGTCTTCCCAAATCGGGCGATCGCTTTGTGCTGCTTGCAGAATTTCTTGGAGTGCGGCTTCTGCTTGCTTTGTGGTGTCACTTCCCACTGTTCGTACAGTATCCTCTACTGTCGATTCCAGTTCTTCTTGGACTTGGGCTAATACAGCTTCTACTTGGTTAACAGCAGGTTGAGTCCATTTGACTAGCAGCCAACGCCAACCAACGAATAAAAGGGTGAATACACCCCAAATCCAATTAATGCCCCACGCATGAATTTGCGAACCGGCGGATACCAGTATGAAAATTATGATAAACGCGATCGGGATTGCTAAAACGACCCACTGCCACGGTTTTAATCGCACCATTGCCCCATACCTGCTTTGGTTAGACTGCTTATACAAATAGTAACTATAGGATTCATATTTGATTTGGTGAAAAAACTCAGTACAACTAAGAAGCCTTCTTGACTGTTGCCTATTGCCTATTGC
>NZ_JAWJTF010000297.1:0-2503 GCF_048836525.1 Nostoc sp. CALU 546 | reverse complement strand
CCATCTTTGTCAAATGTCAAACCAGATGGCCCAAAGAATAATCTACCCTCTACCAAAGGGGTAAATGCTCCATTTGCAAAGGATCTAATAAAGTTACCCTGAGAATCGAATTGATTGATGCGGTTGTTGTAAACATCACCCGAATACAGATCCCCTGTTACTGGATTAAAGTCTACAGTTGTTGGCTCGTCAAACTGTCCGGGCCCTGTGCCGCCGGAGCCAATTGCTCCAATATACTGACCGCTAGGATTAAATATTTCAATTTTGTTACCGAGGTCGTAGTTAGGAGTACCATCTGCGGGGTTAATACCGCGTCCGTTAGCTATGAGGGTATTCCCTTGGCTATCCACCGCTATCCCTTGGGGAACAAAAAGTTCTCCAGGGCCGAAGCCGGGGCTACCAATACTTCTGTCGTAAGTTAATGTTACAGCTTTGGCTTGAGCCGCTGTTGCTAACACGGTGAATCCAGTACCGAGAATAGCAAGTGACAAATTTTTGACTAATCCCATGAGTTTGAAGTCCTGGTTGTATGAGTGTATACTCTTTCCTAGACTAATTTTGTTCCCAGTCCTAGTTGGGGAACTCTAAAATTCGGGCTGCTGCCTCTTGTTTGAAATGCAACTTTCTGTGTGAGGCAGCAGCCTATTCTGTAAGCTATGCCTGACAGAGTAGGCTGGTAATAAGGAATTAGACTATCTCTGCTTTGGCTAGCAACTCTTCACCCAACTTGTTTTGGCGTTTGCGCTTGGCGATCGCACCAGTTGCGCCTACACTAGCAAGTGCTAATAATCCCAAGATTGAGGTAGGTTCGGGGACTCTTTCTGTAACGACATCATCCACGCGAACTACCGAACCTAGTTCGGGGCCAACACCGCGCTTGGTGATGTATATCTTCCCGTCAGGGCCAATATCGATTCCAGCAGATGATTCCAGCCCTTCACCGGCAGCCACCAATGTTGTCCGAGTTAAATCTGGAGCAACTTGAATCAGAGAACCGGGAAGGAATCGCAAGTCACCCTGCAACTGAGATTCGTCGCCGAATTGTAAGACTAGCAAATTGCCTTCTTCATCAAAGGTTAAGTCTGTGATTTGCGTAAACCCATCCAGAAAAACCTCTGGGTTGCCATCTTCGCCAATGCGGAAAATCCGCGATTCACCTTCTGGATATGGAAAACCTGAATATTCGGCAACATATAAGGCTCCATCGGGGCCGATTGTGCCACCTGTAGGTACTGATTGAATTGCGATGTTTCCTCCTGGAAGTACCTCTACTAAACCTGGAGGTAGTTCTTGTCCTGGTGGAAGGGGTGGTAATGATGAGGCACTAAGGACTTTTTTGGGAATTGCGATCGCCTGAAAGTCACTTCCATCAAGTTTGACTTTGTAGGCGGTGTTTCCACCCCCGTCAACGACATAAGCAGTATCACCACTAACGGTCAAATCAAAGGGGTTGGTAACTACGTCCCCACCGTCTGGATTATTAGTAATTTCATACTTGCCGAAGTCGAAAATACTTTCTAGTTCTCCGGTGTTCAAATCAGCTTTGAAAAGTTGTGCTAAAAGCGGGGTATTCAGTACTTTATCGGGTGTGGATGGCGGGAAAGTAACAAGTTGCTGCTCTGGGATCGGGAAATTAGCACCAAGGTTAAGTGATTCTAAATCACGATTTCCTGGATAACCAGCAAACCCGGTTAAAAGATAAGCATTCCCTTGAGAGTCGAATTGTATATCTTGAATACCAGCGCCTTGGTTGCCACTGGGTTGCTCTGCTATAGATTGAAAGTTATTGAATAGACGCTGTGGCTGACCGCCTGGTGTCACTTTGACCAGCGATCCACTATTACCAGCACAGATCGGCTGAAAGAGTGTACTCGGAGATGGTTGGCAATTTCCGTTTCCGCCGATACCTGGCTCTGCTACGTAGAGAGTGCCATCGGGGCCAAAGCTAACAGCCCGTGCATTACTGATTCCATCGACAATTGTCGTTAGGGTTGCAGCTTGTACAGATGGTGTTCCGCAAATAGCAGCAAAACAAAATGTTAGAGATGTCAGAGCAAATGATTTGAGTTTCATACCTTTGGAGATTGAGAATTAAATAAGTGGAAAACTTTATGGTTATTAAAAGATGACTAATCCCAGTCTTTGAGGAACTTAGGATTGGTTTGAAACTCTTTACTTGAGCGCCACAACTCCATTTGTGGGAGGTTTAGTAGCTTCTCTTTTTGTGCAGCCAAGCAACGCCGAAAGCAGCGATCGCAAATACGCCGAAAGCAGAACTGGGTTCAGGAATAGATTTGGTATTCTCAATTCTGATCACTTGTCCAAGTCCTGGGCGATCGCTCCGGTTGGTGACGTATACTGCACCATCAGCACCAATAGTCAAGGCGCTAGGTGACTCTAATCCATTGCCACTCAGAAGAGTTGTGCGTGTCCCATCGGCAGCTATTTTGATCACAGAACCATCAAAATCACCCTTCCAGGCTGACTAATTGGCGTACTGCAA
>NZ_JAWJTF010000296.1:0-2508 GCF_048836525.1 Nostoc sp. CALU 546 | reverse complement strand
TAATGCGTTGCGACCTTTTATCCTCATTTGGCGGAAAATTTCAATTAGTCCGCGAATTTGGTAGGAATTTTTCATCTACTCCGCGATAAATTTTCACTTTGTCTGCGACAAGATAAGTTAGAACCCTGATTACTCCGTTGAGATTTTTTCAATTAGTCTGCGAACCAACAAAAATAAGTTTATTAAGCTAGAACTAATTTGAAATCATGCCGCGTAAGATATGTGGACTTGGCTTTGACTGTGCCTCAATGATGTTGCAACCGGGTATTGACCCTGGAGAATGCTTCAATTATACAACCTGTGGAGCAGCTATTAAATTGACTCCAGATGAGGAAATCGAACTAATTCGCGTGCGGGAGATTGCGTCTTGCCAACGGCAACAGGAGTGGGAACGCAGAGAGGAAACCTTTAGAACCACGCGCCGCGAAGCGGCAATGATGATGCTGATGTCAAGAGGTTGTCCTCAAAGTGCACAATCGCTGGGCGTTGCTGCACAAATGGAAGCGATCGCCGCCTGTGTAGAACAATTGCATCACAACTTAAATAATCTAGAAGGATGCTACATTGCTCCTGGTGGCTGTGAAGTACATCATTATAATGTGAAGCGCCCAAGTGGAGTTTATGGATACAACAAACTCACTGCTCCTGAGCCAATATTTGAACCATCTGAAAAACAGCAGAAAGTGAAAGTTGTTCATTTAAGCCATGATGACGATCCGCGAAACACTGAAGCACGGCTGGGGATTGAGCGCCGAAATCAGTTAACTCGTGTACGAACGCTCTTGGCAACAACTGTGGAACTGTTACAAGAGGCAGCCAATACTCTCACTGAACAGCCTTCTGATGAGGAGCGCTCAGTTTGAAGGTTTAACAAAAGACGCTTCCCCCAAAGTAAGCTCTTCTTCCCAACGTGCTCTCACCCCCAGTCGAGTAACGGCTTTAGTCTTGCAACGACCGGATTAACACAGCCCGATGAGCGATCGCTACTCCAAAATTGAAACTGACATCTATGTCACCTACTGTGGGGCGTAGCCCATCGCCAACGCGGTAAGCGAAGTAGCTGACCACCCTTTTCTATCACTATCACCAAAAGCTGATAAGAAACCATAAATTGAACTTTTTGCTTAATTTATAATCAAAGTCACAACCTCTCACGGATGGATTAGGGTTAACTTAATCGTTAACGTTAATTTTCTTAGCCAATGTCTGAAATTTGCGTTGTTCACCAGCTTGTTTACGCTGTTGATAACGTTTTCTAGCTTGGTTTAATACCTCTTGCAATAATTCCTCATTTTCTGAGCAGACGATAAATGCACCTTCTAGGAAAGTATCTCTAGTAATTTTATTTACATTGCAAAACGTATCTAGTTTGGTATCAATGTCCTGTTCTAACCTGATTGTTCGCCTGATGATCTGCGGTAACTCTAACTGCTCTTCTTGATTAGAAGTGCTTACCTTATCGTTTATTACTTCCTCACTATCTAAATCCGGTTTTGGTTTTTCAGGTAAATGACTAAATTCAGTAATTTGGTCATTTAGTAAGTTATCGTGTTGTACTTTTACAAGTGTTGTATCCCGTGCTGGAACACTTGGACGTGTCTTTTTCTTAAGGCGCTCAAAAACATCAGACATTCTTTTGTAACCTCTCGATAATTTGTTGGAAGGGAGTTTCGAGTTGTTCAAAGCCTAGAGAGGACAAACTTACACCTTTATCTATGGCCTTTTTAAATTGTTCAGATTCTAAAATTGAAGGTAAAACGACTATTTCTTCGGCAATTGTTCGCATTGCACTAATACTCGCCTTACTTTGTGCGACTTGGTTATTACCTACCCATTTATCTCTGAATGGCAAGATGCCAAGCACTATCCCTGAAAAAGCATCAATTTCTTGAAGTTCTTCAACTAAACTTAGAGTTCGGATGAGAGAATTTACACCTTTGGATGATGCTTCTACAGGAATGATGATATGGTCAGCTGCCCCCAACGATGTAAGGCAGATTTGCGATCGCTGAGGTGGTGCATCGATAATGCAGTATTGGAATAGATCTGATACCTCTTTTAAGCGTTTGCTCAGAACAATAGCTCCCATACCGCTCCCAGACAAAAATTCTTGAGCATTATCTAATCCATCATCAGCAGGAATTAACCATAGGTTTTCTCCGATTTCATAAATACCGTCTTCAGTATTGATCTGTTTTTTGAGAACTTCTAGAAGCGTGGGTTGATTCTGCTGAACTTCGTGCCCCAGGTAAAAAGTTAGGTTCGCTTGGGGATCGGCATCAATCATCAGTACACGCTGTCCTGTTTGAGCAAGCATTCTACCCAACAAGATTGCAACAGTTGTTTTTCCCTGGCCACCGGACAAGGATGCACAAGTAAGAATTAACATTTTACTGACTACCAGCAGCATTGTGTAAATTAGTCAATATCATAATGCATAATGTTGTTTTTAAGTTATTTAGTCATTATGTAATTTAGTCATTTACAAATGACTACATTGTAATTAAC